>VGXG01000012.1 GCA_016873395.1 Nitrospira sp.
GGTCGCTCTCCCACAAGGACGGTGGCCGCTGAGGCTGCGATGGGATGAGCGTATAGGGTTCCAGGTTGCCCCTGTCGTCCATGATGACTCCTTGGTTCGGCGACAGCGGGATTTGGGTGGTGTTCTGTAGGGCGCGCGGGCCGTCACAGCTCACCATGCCGCCTGGATAGGAAAAGCAGGTGATTTGGGCGCTGGTACTGCCACACATGAGGACGACACCGACGAGCACAAGGCTGAGACTGGTAGCTGTTCGCATGGGTCACCTCCTGATGACTCCATGCTATAACGGGCGGGTAGTTGCTGGAGAAATTCCCCTCAAACTTCTTCTTCGGATTCGGCCAGCCGAATCTCTGCCGACACGTTACCGATAGCCGTCTGCCATTGCTGATGAACCATCTCCCCTAGCAGCATCCTAACCAACGTCTTACGGACATAATCTGAAACTCCGAGCCCATCCTTCTTGGCCAGGGTCACAATTTCAGCCTTCAGCCGCCGAGGCAAAAACAACTTGATGTCCTCTGTCGCCTTACCAAACAGGTCAATCGCAACCGACCGCTTGCCCTCAAGTGCGGTATAAGGGGCCTGCGGTTCTCGCAGCATGGATGCGGCTGCTTCCTTGTCACGACGTTGCTTCCAGGCAATGAGTGCCTCCAGTTCCTGGCGCCCATAGACATGCTCAAACAGGAGTGCCCGCAGCACATCGGGCCGGCTGGCATCGTAGGCAGCACTTAACTGGTCGAGCGCCTGGGTAAGCTTCTCCGGCAACCAGATTTTGACGCACGCGCCGTTCTCCTCGAACAGAGCATAATCCAGTTCCGAGGATGCCACAGAATCAGGGGTAGTGGTGCGGGCTCCTCGCTTGGCAAATGGCCACATGGTTGCTCTCCTAAATACAAACCCGCTCCGGCTGGGCGCACGCAGCGGGCTATCTCGGTTAGTCACCGGGCATCGGCACTACTGGATTTGCTCCTATTTTATCGAGCCCAAAGCCCGCGTTGTATCATTCTCCGATATGGTCCGCAAGCCATGTTCGTTGCGAACACTAAATTTGAATGGCCTAGGCGTTGATGGGGCAAGGGGATTTAAGCGCGTCATAACGTTTCCCACCAGGAATTTGTGAGGTAAACCGTGGCATGGATCGAATCACACCAGTCGCTCGGCACACATCCGAAGTTGTTTTTACTGTGCGAGCACCTAAAAATCACTGATGCGCAGGCTGTTGGACATTTACAGTATTTTTGGTGGTGGACCATCGACTACGCACCGAACGGAGACCTATCGCGGTTTAATCCCCTGCAAATTGAGCGGGCCGCGCATTGGTCAGGAGAGGCCGGGGTATTCGTGCAAGCCCTTATCACTGTTGGGTTTTTAGACCAACACGGAGAGGCCCTCGCAGTCCACGATTGGCTGGATTTTTGTGGCGAGCTTGTGAAGCAAAGATGTCGGCGTTTGAAGGAAAAACGTCGGAATATGCGCCACGATGGGGCGGTGGCACGTCGGCATTCCTCACATATCACGCGCTACGTGGATGGCCGTTGCTCTCTTGTGCGCGAGCCCCCCGGTATGGGGCACGGAGTTCGCCGGCCAGGTGGTCGGCATCACGGATGGAGACACGATAACCGTCCTCCATCAAATGCGCTGGGTAGCAGCAATCGAGGTAGCGCGTTTAATTATCCGGCCTATCAACTTCCGCATTTGCTGGAAGCCACCATTCGGTTGGCCTGTCGTCTCGTCCATGTAAAGGTCGCGCCGAACCTCAATCATGACCCCAATCACTCGCGGGTCCAACCGCCAGAATCGCTGGGGGACGTAGGTGCCGTTAAACGGACGATCCTGGTTGGATGTCACTCCCTCCTCCTCGCAAATATGTCGGATGGCCTGTGCCAGTTTGCGCGGAGTATGGATCGCATCCGTCCCGATACAGAGTTCCGGTCGGTCCCGGCGCTGGTCAAGTTCGTACGGCAATGGTTTCGATGGGAAGGAGTGCGCATCGAGAACCAGACAACGACCGTGCCGGTCAAGTATCTGGCTAACCTGATCGGCCATGGCCGCAGCGTAGGGGTTAAAAAACTCATCCAGAAGGGCATCATCATCCTCATATCGCAAGCGGCGTCCATCTGAAGTTTTGGTATAAACAGCCCCCATCCCACGACCCGCCATGATCTCGTCTGCGTCGTTGGGAAACCGTTCAGGATCCACGACGAGCCGACTGCATCGGTTGACGAACATCATGCCACCAATTGTCACGGCATGATCAAAGAGTTGGTCTGTGTACCAGTCGGTCATCACCAGTAACTCTCGCTGGAGCTCTCTATCGTCCAAGAGAATATTTGGACGCACGTGGGCGGGCACCACGGTTGAACTGTGAGGAACGTGGACAAGCAAGGGGGCCTTAGGTTCATCCGAAACGCAAAGGACTTCGTAGTTGAGGGGTGGGCTCATGGCACAATCAAGACTGCTGATGGGAGGTGTTGGTTCAGATCAAGTTTACCCTCCATGTAGTCGTCCGCCGCTCTCGTCCGCGAGATTCGCCACCCGCCGCGAGCCCGGATGCCCGTTGCCCCACCAGGTCCGGGTCTGGGTCCCCGCCCGCGCCGCCTGCTTTTGCTCGTAGAGCTGCGTCAGCCGTTGGGTTTCGATTTCGTTCATGGGTTCAGCCTCCACAACGTGCCGTTCAGCGCCGTCGCAAAACTCACCCACGCGAGATACGGCACCAGCAGCCACGCGGCGGGGCGCTGCACCCGCCAGAAAAGCGCGATGGTCCACACGATGGCCAGCCACAGCAGGATGATTTCCGCAAACGCCAGGCCGGGACGATGCAGACCGAAGAAAATCGGCGTCCACGCGGCATTGAGCGCGAGTTGCGCAAGGAAGGGCACCAGCGAGCGGCGCTGCGAGGCGAATCCGCCGCGTTTCCACACCATCCACGCTGCCACCGCCATCATTGTGTAGAGCGCCGTCCACACCGGTCCGAAGACCCAGCCAGGCGGATTCCATGCGGGCTTCTTCAGCGCGGCATACCACTCTCCCGGCATGAACAGCGCGCCGAGCGACGCCGCCGCAAAACTCAGCAGCAGCCAGCCACACAGGCCGAGAATGGATTTACCCAAGTTCATGGTGTGGTGTTCTACAGTTCTCCGGTGAAGGCTTGGTGCAGGAGCGACTTTTTCAACGCCGCCAGCGCCGCCTGCTTTTGCTCGTAGAGCCTCGTCAGCCGTTGGGTTTCGGCGCGCAAGTCATCGAGGGAATCTGCAACACGCTTCTGCTCCGCTCGCGCTGGAATGGGAATCAGATACTTGGCGACACTCTTCGCCCCGAGGTTCGGTTGTGCCGCGCCATTGTCGTAGAGCTTGATCTGGCTCTGACCATCCGGGCTAACGAGGAAGAAATAGAGGAAGCGTGAATCAACTGAGTCGCTTGGACGGATGATTACCAAAGAAGACGCAACAGCGCCTTCGGTGTATGGATCAACGATCGCAGTCTTGCCGAGGGTTGCTCCACGTAGGCAATAGACCAAGTCGCCAGGCCGGATCTTGCCGCTGCGGAGAGAGTCGAACTTCGGGCGTGTAATGAAATTCATCTCTTCCTGCGAAAGCGTCCCGTCCGGCTGAATGTGGCCTGTGTTAATCCACGGGATTCCTGCCTCCACGTATTCTTCGCGATTGGGGTAGTTCTTCCCGCGGTCTCCGTTTTCGAACTCACACACATCACCCAACGTTCGCTCCACCCAGCCTTTGCCGCGGTGGGTGAAGACGGATTGGAGGTGGCTTTCAAAGAGGGCGCGGGCGTTTTGGAGGTTCTGGGCGGCGTGGGCTTGGGCGGTGGCCAGCCCGGCAAACGCTTCGTCCAGCACCCCCACCGTGCGTTCATTGGCTCCCTCCCGGTCAGCCCCTCCGCTACGGGTCCTAGCTTAGGCCGAGGGAGGGAATCTGTCAAACCAAGAAGGGGCCGAGGAGGGGCCGAGGCCGGGGAGCCGCGGAAAGTCGTTCGGGCAGAGCGGAGGCCGTGGGGACGATCGGAGGCGGGGCCTGATCGGACTCGGAGCAACTCACAGAGTCACAGGGCACAGGGTCACTGGGCGTCCTGGGCGCATCGGAACCCGTTGTTGTTGTACCAGACCGAGGGATTGTTCCAGTCCCGAAACGCAGATCGTACGGCCCTCGCATACCTGTACCACGACCCGCCGCGCACCACCCGAGATTGGCCGTTGGAGGGGCCGCGAGGATTTCGCTCCTGTCCCCCGCTATAGCCTCCAAACCAGTCGGCCGTCCATTCAGACACATTCCCAATGCTATCCTGCACCCCCCAGGGATTGGCCTCATAGGAGCCTACCGGCGCGGTCCGCGCATAGCCATCGTCGTAGCCGGTGAGGACTGGGGCCAGCAGATTCTTCGCGCTCTCGTCCGCGAGATTCGCCACCCGTCGCGAGCCCGGATGCCCGTTGCCCCACCAGGTCCGGGTCTGGGTCCCCGCCCGTGCCGCATATTCCCACTCCGCTTCCGTCGGCAGGCGCTTGCCCGCCCAGCGACAATAGGCCTCCGCATCGTACCAGGAGACGGAGACGACCGGATGTTCGTCCCGGTTGGAGACAAAGACTGTCTCGCCTCCATCCGGCTGCCGCCAGGAGGCCCCGCTGACCTCCTGCCAGCCCTTTTGCTCGACAAACGCTATGGCGGTCCCCTCCCGCTCCGCCGTCGTCTGGTGGCCCGTGGCATTCACAAACTTCTCGAACAGCCGGTTCGTCACTTCGTAGACATCCACATAGAAGGCGTCCAGCGTCACCTGATGCCGCGGCAACTCCGGCTTGAACAAGCCCCGGCAGGTCTCCTCCTTGTGCCGCCCCCCACGCGTGCATTCATCCACCACCCGCTCGACCTCGTCCTCCGTGCTCCCCATCCAGAACGACCCGGCGGGGATCAGCACCATCGGCGCACCGGCTCCAGTGATTCCGCCTGTCCGACCCCACACCAGACGACCAGCAGTCCGATCAACACCCCCCCGACTTGCACCAGTCCAATTCGTCCCCAGCTTGACCGCAGCATTGCCGTCCTCCCTCTCTCGTCGTGCATGAGCTTCAAAAGCCTAGGCCGTTCCCTCAAAAAAATCAATCGACAGCGGCTCCATTGCGCCTCACACGCTGGTCTTCCGGATGAGCAAGATCGGCGTCCATGCGCGTTCCCATCCTGAAATGTCAGCAAGAATAGGGCCAGCTTGTGTTTGCGTGACAGGGGGGAACGATGCGTCCGTCAATTCATTGAGAAATAACGACTATTGCTTTTCAAGGTGGATAAGGCTGGCGAGGACGGCACCTTGGCCAGAGGAGAAAGCATATCTAAAAGGATAGTCCGCTTGTTACAGAAGTGCAGAAGAGGCGTGATTCGCCCTCACGCCCTTAGTTCACGGTTTCATTCCCACGACACGTCGGTAAAGATCGACATAGGCACGGGCGGACTTGGCCCAGGAGACATCCGTCCCCATGCCGGCCAGGATCAACGCAGTCCACTCATCCTTCTGCCCATAGACGCGCAGGGCCTGCAGAACCGTTGTCAGGAGCGCCGCCTTCGTCGGTTCATCGAACAGAAAGCCGGTGGCCTGCCCCTGCTTCACCGCGTCGGACGAATAGGGCGTCACCGTATCGGCCAACCCGCCGGTCCGCCTCACGACCGGCACGGTCCCGTAGCGCAGACTATACAACTGGCTCAAGCCGCAAGGCTCGTAGCGCGACGGCATCAGAAACAGATCGCTCCCTGCTTCAATCCGATGCGCCAGTCCTTCATCGAACCCGATGCGCAGGCCGATCTTTTTAGACGTCCGGGTCCGGAGAGTGCGGAACCGCGCCTCGAGGGAGGGATCGCCGGTCCCCAGCAGCGTGACCTGCACATCCATCTTCATGAGGTCCGGCAAGACGTCCGCCACCAGGTCGAGCCCCTTTTGCTCGGTGAGTCGCGAGACGATCCCGATCAGCGGCACATCCCGGACTGGAAGGCCCATTTCACGCTGGAGACCGTCCTTGCAGATCATTTTCCCCGCAAGGTCCGTCGCCGAATATCGGGCCGGCACATACGGATCGGTGGCCGGGTTCCACTGGTCCACATCGATACCGTTGACGATGCCGATCATCCGGGCTTGTCGCTCCTGAATCACCCCCTCCAAGCCAAATCCGAGCGCGGCTGTTTGGATTTCCCGCGCATAGGTGGGACTTACCGTCGTCAGATAGTCGGCGAAGACCAGCCCTCCTTTCAGGACATTGAGCTGGCCGTAGAACTCCAGCCGCTTGGGCGTAAAGAGCTCCGGACTTAAGCCTGTCTTCCAATAATCTGCCGCAGGGAAGCGCCCTTGGTAGCCCATATTGTGGATGGTGAAGATGGTGGCGATCCCCTGGCAGGGCTTCTGTCCCGAGTAGAGCGTCCGGAGGTACACGATGCCGAGAGCGGTCTGCCAGTCGTGCGCGTGGAGCAGGTCCGGAACCCAGCCTCTCTCCTGCTTCAACGCCACAATCAACTCCGGTACTGCGCGGGAGAAGAACGCAAAGCGTTCCAGATTGTCGGGATAGCTGCGACCGGCTTCCTGATATAGCCCGGGGCGAGCAAAGAATGGATCGTACCGAACAGCCAGCACTTGCACCCCGCTGTTCGCCAACGTGGCCTGTTCAATGACGGCTTCAATCGGCCCCAAAGCGGTCGGGACGGTGAGGCGCCGCCATTCCTTGAAACCCTGTGTCGCCCAGTCAATCGTATCGTAGCCAGGAATTACCAAGCACACACGATGTCCTAGCTTGGCCAGTTCTTTGGGCAGAGCCCCGGCTACATCGGCCAGCCCGCCGGTCTTGGCAAAGGGAACCGCTTCGGGCGAGACCATCAGAATGTTGAGAGGTCGTGGGTCCATGTGGCGATCAGTGACCGGACGAACTACTGAGGGGCAAGCAAGGCTTTCTCCAGGCCGGTTCTCGACAGGTCTTCGCTCTTCCACCACTTCACGATGGCAAGAACCTGCTCCGAAGACATCCGTTCGTGGTAGACCAGGCGGTTATCAATGAACCCCAGCAACTCACCACGATCCGCATAGGCCAGAAACAGCGCCTCGTCCAAGACCGTGGTCGCATTCCAACCGGGTGGAGGCTCCCCGGTTGTGACCCGGAAATGCGGGATGTAGTTGCCGCTCTCCAGCGGAAAGAACTGCGTCTTGGCCTGGTAGACATAGGTCGGTTGGCCCCAGGTTTCAAGGAAGGCCTTGCTGCTGAGGGCATGGAGCCTGATCTCACCGCTCGCGATGCTCGTTTTCTGCTTGTCCAGCGGCGGCAAGATGAACGGTGGGCCACAGGCCGCTGCACTGAGAATCAGAATGGTGAGCAGGAGGGACAGAGCCGCATTGAGCTTCGTCGCTCCGGTGGGAAGACTGATCATCAAGCAGAGCCCACCAGGCCGATGGGCCCGCTGCGATCGAGGGACGGCACGAGGTCACGCATGAGGTTCACAATAACTCCGGAACGGCATCAACGAGCTACATCAGCCGACGGCTTTTCGGCTGCTCCGGCTTCACCGGGACACAGATATCGCACTGGCAGTTCTTGCGGAGAAAATTGTATGAATAAATGCCAGTATCGTGCCCATCGCTAAAGTTAAACTTTAAGGCGTATCGCCCGACCGGCTCGACATCCTGGACGGCGACAAACATGGGGATGTCATCGGGCGTGATCCGCAGCTCACCGGTCCACTCATCGGTGCAAGCCGCGCAGGGGCAATGTTGCCGCAGGTAGCGGACCGGATAGACCCCTTTGTGTCCGTCGGACCACTGGATGCCCAGCACGCCCTTGCTGAGCCACTCCATGTCCTTCGGTTCGAGCACCTGAGTCATAGCCTGCCCTCGCTATAGCGGGCGTACTATAGCGCAGCCCTTGCCGACTGCACAAAGAGATGACTCAGGGCCATCGCTTCGCTTCGTAGGCCGGTTCCCTTGGTTCCGCCGCTAGGAAGTCCACCGGCGGAAGGCGCTTGCCGGCCACGACCGTGACGTAAGCTTCGATGGTGGTGTCCAGCTCGCGGCGCATCGGGCCGGCCACCGTGAGGCGCGTGAGGGCTTCCGGTGTCAGCTGCCCGGCTTTCTGCAAGAAGGCCACGCTTCCCGGTGAGAGCACCAACCCTCCGTCCGGTCGTCTCCACGCGCAGGAGTCACAGACCAATCCACCAGCCATCGGCGAGAAGCGAAACCCCTTAGCCTCGCCTGTCTTATGCAGCTCCCCACCGCAGGTCACGCAGTGGTCGGTCCGAGGTTGGTATCCGCTCAACTCCAGGAGCTTGACCTGAAACAGCAGCGCCGTCAGGCCGGGATCATGCCCGGCTTGGAGGGCACGCAGACCGGCCAGCAGCGTCTCGAACTTTCGAGAGGACTGGTCCCCTTCCGCCGTGATAGCGTTCACAAGATTGGCGAGACGCGCAGCCGAGGCCATCCGCTCTAAATCTTCGCGCAAACCGGCAAAGCTTTCCTGAATGTCAGCCTGCGTCACACGGTGCAGATGGTCGTTCGCCTTTTCGAACAGGTTCAGGTCGCAATGGACAAAGGGTTCCAGCGCGCTCCCGAACCGGCTCTTGAGCCGCCGCGCCCCCCGCGCCACACCGCGCAGTTTGCCGAACCGGAGGGTATAAAACGTAACGATCCGGTCAGCCTCCCCCCACCTGCGGCTCCTGAGCGTGATGGCGGGCGTCTTCAGCAGCGACATCCTGATACCCCGTGACGAGTGACGGGTGACAGGTGACGGGAGGCGAAGAACGGGGGGTGGTGCCCCATGTCCGATGCTTTCCCATCACTCGTCACGCGTCACCTGTCACGTCCTCATTTTAGGTGCTCGATCAGCGTGGTCGCCAGGGCAAGGTAAATGGTGATGCCGGTGATGTCGTTGGCGGTGGTCACAAAAGGCCCGGCCGCGACTGCGGGATCGACGCCGATCCGTTTGAGGACCACCGGCATGATCGTGGCCATGCTCGTGGAGACCAGGAAGGCGATCATCAGCGAGGCGCCGACCACCATGCCCAGAAACGGCCGCCCGTGCCACAGCCAACCCGTCGCGGTCAGGAGGACGCCGCACGCCAGGCCGAGCAGCAGACCGATCCGGACCTCACGGAAAAACACCTTCCAGAAATCGGCCAACTCGATCCCGCCGGTCGCCAGCCCCCGAATGATGAGCGTCGAGGATTGCAGGCCCACGTTCCCCCCCATCGCCGCGATGACGGGAATGAAGCTCACGATCGCCACGACCTCCTGGATCGTATAGCGGAAGAACCACAGCACCGCGCCTGAGACCAGGCTGCCGATCAGGTTCGTGAAGAGCCAGGGCAAGCGGCGTCGGGCCGCATCCAGGCTGGAGGTTTTAAGCAGGACGTCTCCTTCGATCGCGCCGGCCATCTTCAACATGTCCTCGGTGGCCTCTTCGCGGATGACGTCCACAACGTCGTCCACCGTGATGATGCCGACCAGCGTGTTGTCCTTCTCGACCACCGGGATGGCCAGCAGGTTGTAGCGCGCCACTTGGCGGGCTACCTCCTCCTGGTCCATGTCCACCATCACACTCATCACGTCAGCCGTCATGATGTTCTTCAGCGGCGTCGCGGGCGGCACCGTCAGGAGCTGGCGGAGGGATAGGACGCCCACCAGGCGCTCCTCCTTGTCGGTCACGTAGATGTAGAAGACCATCTCCGCGTCGGTTGCCTGCTGGAGACGCCGGATTGCTTCTTGAGCCGTCGTGTCCTCGGGCAGCGAGAAGAACTCCGTGGTCATGATGCCGCCGGCCGTATCCTTGGGGTATCGCAGGAGGTCGGCAATCTCCGTAGAGTCTTCCGACTTCAACAGGGTCAGGATCTCCTTGGCCTGCTCCTCCGGCAGCAGTCCCAGGATGTAGGCGCTGTCGTCGGTCGGGAGATCTTTCAGGAGAACTGCCACATCGGAGGCAGCCATGTCTGCCAGCACTTGCTGGATGCTGTCTGCGTCCAGCTCGCTCAGGACCTGCCCGCGTGCGGTCTCCCCGCGGACCAGCTCATACACAGTCCGTTTGTCCTTGGGGGCAGAGAGGTGGGCAATGACCTTGGCGATGTCGGCCGGGTGCATCCGCCCCAGCATCTTGCCCAGGTTGGTGATCGCCCCGCGGCGAAGCAGCCGTTGAAAGGAAGCCAGGACCAGGTCGAACTTCGGCTGCCCTTTCTCAGGCGACTCCCGTGAAAGGTCCTTCAGCAGGTCCTTCTCGCTCTGTCTCGTTCGCTCGATCGGCTGCATAACTCTTCCGTCGGGCTAGAGGCGAGGGGCGAGAGGCAAGGGGCGGATCGTTCTTGCTGTGACACCCCCTTGCCGCTTGCCTCTTGCCACGTTTCAATACCCCAATTCCGTCAGCATCTGTTCATCTTCCCGCCAGGCTTCCCGCACCTTGACCCAGAGCTCCAGAAACACTTTCATCCCGAAGAGCCGCTCCATCTCGATCCGCGCTTCGGTCCCGATCGCTTTCAGCCGCTCCCCGTGCTTCCCGATTACGATGGCCTTCTGCGATTCTTTCTCCACCAGCACCGAGGCTGCAATACGCGCCAGCTTGCCTTCTTCGACGAAGCGCTCGATTTCGACGGCCACGGAGTAGGGCACCTCCTGACGGGTATGATGCAGGATTTTCTCGCGCACCAGGTCGGCCGCCAGGGCCCGCATCGTCTGATCCGTGACCACATCCTCTCCATAGAGCGCCTCGCCTTCGGGTAACACCTTCACGGTCAAATCCAGGAGCCGGTCCACGTTCAGCCCCGTCTGAGCCGAAATAGGCACCACCTCCCGCCAGTCCAGCATCGTCCGGTAGGCCTCGATGAGCGGCAGCACGCGGGCCTTGTTCACCAAGTCCACCTTATTGATCAGGAGAAAGGCCTGGATACCCCCCGCCTCGACGGCCTCGCGCACCTGTTCGATCACGAGACAGTCCGCCGCCCCGGGCGGAGACGTAGCCTCCACGAGGACGTAGATCAGGTCCGCTTCCCGCATGGTCTCCAAGGCGGTGCGCACCATCCGTTTGTTGAGCCGGTGTTGCGGCTTGTGCAAACCTGGCGTGTCCAACAGGATAATTTGGGCTTCAGGATGATGCACCACGCCCAGGATGCGGGTGCGGGTTGTCTGGGGCTTATCCGAGACGATCGCGATCTTCTCCTTGAGAAGCGCGTTCAGCAGGGTGGACTTCCCCACGTTCGGCCGCCCGATGATCGCCACCGCCCCCGATTTCATACAACAGCCACAGAGCTTATGGCTGATAGCGCATGGCTTATGGCCGGACAGCCCTCAGTATCTACCTCTTGCCATATGCTATACGCCATACGCTATTTGCTCTGCTCCTCCACCACCTGGTACACCGTTTCACCCTTCCGCACGAAGCCCAGCCGCTCCCGGGCCACCTCCTCGATCCTGGCCGGGTCCTGTTGCAGGCGGCCGATCTCGGTACGCAATTCCGTATTGCCTCGCTCAATCGCCTGAATCTCCCGTTCTAGTTGTTTGGCATGATCCCGCATCGTCAGATACTTAAGGAGGCCCATCTCGCTGAAGAAGAACGAGACCGCCAAGACCGCTCCCACCACCCCACCCACAACCCACAAGACCTGGCGGGTGGTCCGCTGCCGTCGTTGCCTGGCGATCTGACTGCGGTTGCGTCTCGTCATAATCTATGAAGCTTTCAGCAATCAGCTATCAGCTTCTTGTTCGAATCGCTTCCCGCCCCGGGTAGACGGCCCCGGCGCCCAGTTCCTCCTCGATCCGCAAGAGTTGGTTGTATTTGGCCACCCGGTCCGTCCGCGACAAGGAACCGGTCTTGATCAACCCCGTGTTCAGCGCGACCGCGACATCTGCGATCGTCGTGTCCTCCGTCTCACCGGATCGGTGCGAGACCACAGCCGTGTAGCCCGACCGTTTGGCCAGCTCGATCGCCTCGAGCGTCTCGGTCAACGTGCCGATCTGGTTCAGCTTGATCAGGATCGAGTTGCCGATGCCTTCCTTGATACCCTTCGAAAAGATCTCGACGTTGGTCACGAAAATGTCGTCGCCCACTAACTGGACCCGCTGGCCGAGCCGCTCCGTCAGCATCCGCCAGCCCTTCCAGTCCAGCTCGCTCAATCCGTCCTCGATGGAAAGGATCGGATAGCGGTCCACCAGCTGGGCATAGTAGCGGATCATCTCCTCGGACGACCGCTCCGGTTGCTTTTCTGCCTCCAACCAGTAGCGTCCCTTTTCGTAGAACTCGCTGGCCGCCGCATCGAGCGCCAGGGCGATGTCCCGGCCCGGCCGATAGCCCGCTTCTTCGATCGCCTGGACGATCAGACTCAGCGCCTCCTCGTTCGAGCCTAGGTCCGGTGCAAACCCGCCCTCATCTCCCACCGCTGTGCTGAGTCCTCGTTTTTTCAGCAAGGCCTTGAGCGTATGGAACACCTCGGTGGCCATCCGGAGCGCCTCGCTGAACCGGGCGGCGCCGATCGGCATGATCATGAACTCCTGCAGGTCCAGGCGATTGTCAGCATGTGCCCCGCCGTTGATGATGTTCATCATCGGCACCGGCAGCGTGCACGCGTTCGCGCCGCCCAGGTACCGGTAGAGAGGCTGTCCGGCCTCCGCCGCCGCTGCGCGCGCCACGGCCAGGGATACGCCCAGGATCGCGTTAGCCCCCAGCCGACTCTTGGCCTTCGTGCCGTCCAGCGCAATCATAGCCCGATCTACGAAAGCCTGGTCCAAAGCTTCCATGCCGAGCAGCTTCGGAGCGATGACCTTGCTGATATTGGCCACCGCCTTGGAAACCCCCTTGCCCATCCAGCGCTTCTTGTCGCCGTCCCGCAGCTCAATGGCTTCCTTCTCGCCCGTGGAGGCCCCGGAGGGCACCGCCGCCCGTCCCCGCGCGCCGCTCTCCAACTCTACATCCACCTCGACGGTCGGATTCCCCCGTGAGTCCAGTATCTGCCGCCCTTTGATCTCCCGAATCGCGCTCATGCGTTTCTCCAGTCCATCACGTCAAAAAGTCAGAAAGGAAGTCTGAACCGCTCTTCCTACTTGGCAGCAAAGTCAAACACGGGCGTTTGCAGAACCCGGGAAGGAGCGCGCTGCTCCCACACCGTCTTCTGTAGCCGCTCGACGGTATCCGGGCTATAAAGTCGTTCGCCGCACTGCACGCAGACCTTAGCTGGCACGTGCTCAACGACGACCAATTTGTCGCCAAGTTGAATCGTATACGTCACCATCTGCTCTTTCAGCGGAGAACCGCACAAATCGCAGGCCATGTTATCCCCTCCTCATTCTGAAATTCTCCCAAAGAGCGGGATCTGGTTCATACATGGTGATAATCTTGACGACAGGACGCGTCGCATCACTGCACTGAACGTGTATCGGCCGTCCAGCAACTGTCTTGCCGAAGATCAAGCAACTGGGACCGTACTTGTCTTCGGGATACATCTCAATCACCTCACCAACTGAAATGGCTTCCCGTATTTCCCGGACACTGATCCGACGAAGAATGCTCTGGTCAACTGCATGCTGCAAAAACTCGAATTGCCCTCGCGCAACTCTTTCCCGTATTTCCTCAATCAAATCAGGCTCTCTCCGATCTTATGTCCACCTCCACGGTCGGGTTTCCCCGCGAATCCAGTATCTGCCGCCCTCTAATGTCCCGAATCGCGCTCATGAGTGCCCCGTCTCCCGTGATGAACGAGCCCTATTTCTGCTTGCGATAAATCTCTCGCCGATGCCCAATCGCATGAATCATGACCAACTTTTCATCATGAATAAGTTCATACACGACCCGATAGTCGCCGACCCGCAACTTGAACAATCCTTCAAGCTCCCCAGTGAGCGCTTCGAGCTGCAGTTCTTCAAGATTGTCTGCCAGCCGCTCTATCCGCTGGATGATCCGCCGAGCCACCGACTTGTCGAGCCTTGCCAAGTCCTTTGAGGCAGCATCCAGAAGGCGAACCCGATACATGCCTCAGTTGAGCCTCAATCGCTTGGCCATGACTCCCAACGGTTCTCCTCTCTCTCCGGCCGCCACAGCCTTTCGCTGCCGAAGCAGCCGCTCCCTGAACACCTTTCTCAGGATCTGTCCTTGGTCGGGATCATCCAGCAGCTGCAGCAATTTTCGCTCGACCGTCGATTCAATAATTTCTTTCAACTCTTGCTTGGTCATCTTGGCGACAGTTGCTGCCATTCCACGCCTCCCCCGCAGTCCAGCTACGTTAGCACAACCAAATCTGCCTCGCCTTGATCTCCCAAAGCCCGCTCATTCACTATCAAACATCAAATTCAAAGCTTTTATGGCGAAGGCATTGATTTTGTCACCGAATAGCTGGTCATTGAACAGAAACAATGTTTACATCGTGAATTTGCTTATTGAGAGCCTTGATAAATTCGTTGAAATATCGGTCTGATAACAAACCACCCCCCTTGGAGGAGCGCACGGAAGCCTCAACCTCCACTCCTGCTTGGGCCCTTCTAACTGCCACGTTTATTTGATACACAAGCTCCCCTTTCTGCAATTCGCCCGAAATAACACCTGTGTTGATGTCACTCGACCTTACAGAGAAACCCGACGCAGCAACTGCCTGTGCACAACCCCTAAAGACATCATCATAACCTGCCTGAGTCCTTAACAAGCCAGCCGTCGGAGCACAGGCCCCAAAGCTAATGGCTATCCCAAGAATCAAAATAGCAACAAGCCTTGTTCGGACTATGGGATTTCTCTCTGTCTGTCTGTCTGTCTGTCTGTCTGCCTTGCATCGCTAACCCCTCCTCCGTGAAAGATTAACTTGCAGTAGACTTTTCATCCCCCTCACCCTAGCCCCCTTGCCTTCCAAGGACGAAGGGAAAACGCCTTCAGGGCCTACGGTCCCAACGGACGTTGCCTACCCGTCCCTATCGACTGAAGAAGAAGCACATTGGCCAGCTGGCCTGGCTGTCCCTTACTGCGCGCGTCCGTCGAGCACCGCCTGCTCCAATGAGAATTCAAATGAATCTTGCGTGCGCGGTGCATGAGCACAAGGGGCAGCCAGGCCAGTCCCGTGGCAGCAACACGCCCGCTCATCCTGCCAGTTTCCTCTTCAGCAACTCGTTCACCTTCCCCGGGTTCGCCTTGCCGCCCGAGGCCTTCATCACCTGCCCGACGAAGAAGCCCAATACCGTCTCCTTGCCGCTCCGATACTGCGCCACCTGGGCCTGGTTCTTCGCCATGACCTCGTCGATGATCTTCACCAGTGCCCCCTCATCGGATACCTGCGTCAGCCCCTTCTCCCGAACAATCTGCTCCGGAGATTTCCCACTGGCATAGAGTTCCGGGAAAATTTCCCTGGCCACCTTCAGGCTGATCGTTCCCTTCTCCACCAGTTGCAGCAGGCTCACGAGCCGCTCCGGACCGACCGGCGAGGCGTCCGCCGAGAGGCCGGCGTTGTTCAACTCGCACAGCAGCTCGCCCATCACCCAGTTGCTCACGGCCTTGGGCTGGTCGTACAGCTTCACGCAGGCTTCGAAATAATCGGCCAGCGTCTTAGACGAGACCAACACCCCTGCGTCATAGTCCGGCAGGCCATAGTCGGTCACAAACCGTTGCTGGCGGGCGGCCGGCAACTCCGGCAGGGTCTTGCGCAGCTCTTCGATCCAGTCACCCGCAATGCTGAGCGGAACCAAATCCGGGTCCGGAAAGTAGCGGTAGTCGTGTGCCTCTTCCTTGCTACGCATCGTCGCAGTCTGTCCCTTCCCCACATCCCAGAGCCGCGTCTCCTGCTGGATTGTCCCGCCTTCGTTCAGCACCTTGGTCTGCCGCTTGATCTCATATTCAATGGCATCTTTGACAAATCGGAATGAGTTGATGTTCTTGAGCTCGACTTTAGTCCCGAACGTCTTCTGCCCGACCGGCCGCAGCGACAGGTTCGGCTCACACCGCAGGCTGCCCTGCTCCATGCTGCCGTCACAGACCTCCAGGTACATGAGGATGTTGCGCAGCGCCTTGAGGTAGGCTACTACCTCGTCGGCCGACCGCATGTCCGGTTCGGTGACGATTTCCAGCAGCGGCGTGCCGGCCCGGTTCAGGTCGACCAGGCTCACGGCACGGTTGTCCCCGTCATGGACATTCTTCCCTGCGTCCTCTTCCAAGTGGGCGCGGCGAATCCGGATCTGCTTCCGGGTATCGCCCACCTGTACATCCACCACGCCGTTCTCGCAGACCGGCGCTTCGTACTGCGAGATCTGATAGCCCTTGGGCAGATCGGGATAGAAGTAGTTCTTGCGGGCAAACCGGTTGGGGGATCGGATGGCGCAGTTCAGCGCCAAGCCCGTGCGGACCGCCATTTCGACGGCCTTCTCGTTGATGACCGGCAGGGTGCCCGGCATCCCGAGACAGACCGGACAGGTCTGGGTGTTGGCCGGTAGGCCGAACTGCGTCCCGCAGGCGCAGAACATCTTGGACTTCGTCAGCAGTTGGGCATGGACCTCCAGCCCGATGACAACTTCATACGAAGCAACCGTCACGCCCTTTTCTCTCCCGACAGCCGCTCGCGCTCCCGCCGCATCGCGTCACGTCCCGCCTCAAAGGCTTCGGTCAGGACGGACTTCTGCTCCTGCACGAATTCGCGTCCTTTCTCTAACGCCTCTTCGTAGGCCTCGCTGGCCTTGCCGGCCAGGTCGCGCATGTTTTCTTCCGTCTTCCTGGCATAGCCCCGCAACTGCTCACGGGTCTCACGCCCCGACTGGGGCGCCAGCAACAGCGCTCCCGCGGCTCCCAGCAGCGCCCCGCTCAAAAAAGCCAAGATGACGGTTCCCGGTGAAAATCCCCTCTCATCGTCTGCCATTTGGATCCCCTCCTTCCCTTTGCATCCGTTCCTTCACCACCGCCGATGCCGCCCTGACCCCCGCCACCATGCTGGCGAGGCCCATGAGCAGCGTCCCTCCCTTGCCACGTACCGTCTGGTGCACCTGCTGCACCGTCTCGCCGACTTCACCCACTGCATGGAAAAACACCGACGCGTGCTCGACTCCATCACGCATCTGCGACGCCAGGTCATTCACGTTCTCCGTCATGACACGCAGGTCGCGCAACACCGTCGGCAACTCGTCATTCATTCGACCCAGCAATTCCGCCGATTCCGCCACGGTCTTCCTGAGCTGAATCAACGTGGGCACCAAGTACCCGACCAGCACCGCAAACGACACCGCAACCAGAACGGCCGCGACATCGACCACCACACTCCCTCCACCAAACATATTGACTCCTCCATACCACGCTTGCGTGAACCGCCATACCAACCTTCGGTTGAACGGTGGGCTCTTTTACGCTTTATCGAAATTGTCGCCCACCGAGAAAACCCTCCAGTGTTTTCTGGCACTTCCCTCCGGAGGCGGATAGCTCCTTTACCTCCAGTGATCCTACCGAATCGTCGGCCGCTTGGCCCGCCAGTTGGTCGCCTGTTCGTAGGCGTAGGCAGCCCGTAATAGGGTCTCTTCCTCGAAGGGCCGCCCGATGATCTGTAAGCCGATCGGAAGTCCTGCCTTGCTGAACCCGCAGGGAATCGAGATGGCCGGGTTCCCCGCCAAGTTCACCGAGATCGTATAGATATCCGACAGGTACATCTGGAGCGGGTCCTCGACTTTTTCTCCCAGCTTGAACGCCGGCGTCGGCATCACGGGGGTCACGATCAGGTCCACCTCACGAAAGGCCGCCTCGAAATCCCGCCGGATCAAGGTCCGCACCGCCTGCGCCTTGCCGTAATAGGCGTCGTAGTAGCCGGCGCTGAGGGCATACGTGCCCAGCATGATCCGCCGTTTCACTTCCGGCCCGAACCCCTCCTGCCTGGTCTTCATGTACAGCTCGAGCAGGGTCTTGGTCTGCTTCGACCGCAGCCCGTATTTGACGCCGTCATAGCGGGCCAGATTCGAGCTGGCCTCGGCCGTGGCGATGAGGTAGTAGGTCGCAACGGCTGCATCGGTGGTGGGCAACGTCACGTCCTTGATCTCCCCGCCCAGGTTCTTGAGCTCCTCCACCGCCGCCATCACCGCTTGCTCGACTTCCTGATCCAGCCCTTCCGCGAAATACTCCCTGGGCACCCCAACCTTCATCTTCTTCACGTCTTTCTTCTTGAACGCCTTGGTATAGTCCGGCACAGGCAGCTTGGCCGAGGTCGAATCCCAGGCGTCGTGACCCGCGATGACGTTCATCAGCAGGGCCGCATCCGCCACGTCCTTGGTGATGGGGCCGATCTGATCCAGTGAGGAGGCAAACGCCACGAGACCATACCGCGACACGCGGCCGTAGGTGGGCTTCAAGCCGACCACCCCGCAACAGGCGGCCGGCTGCCGGATGGAGCCGCCCGTGTCCGATCCCAACGACGCCGCGCACTCGTCCGCGGCCACCGCGGCGGCGGACCCGCCGCTCGATCCTCCCGGAATCACGCTCAGGTGCCAGGGGTTGCGGCTGGGGCCGAAGGCCGAGTTCTCGGTCGATGAGCCCATTGCAAACTCGTCCAGATTGGTCTTGCCCAGCAGCAGATAGCCCTGGCCCCGCAGCCGCGCGATCACGGTCGCGTCGTAAGGCGGCACGAAGTTTCCCAGCGCGCGCGAGGCGCAGGTGGTCAGGACGCCCTCCGTGCAGATGTTGTCCTTGACCGCCAGCGGCATCCCCATCAGCGGCATCGTCCGTCGCCAGCCCTTGAGCTTCTGGTCCAACGCCTCCGCCTCGGCCATGGCCGATTCTTTCACCTGCGTGATGTAGGCCCGGACTTTCGGCTCCACCTGATTGATGCGCAGGCTGTAGGCCCGGACAATCTCGCAGGCGGACACCTCGCCTCTGGCAAATTTGTCCGACAGTTCGCGAAGCGTGAGCTTATGCAATGACATCAGAAATTCCCAAGCCGACAAGTAGCAAGCTGACAAGTGGCAAGCTGACAGGAAGGCAATAGGGTCATGTTGGACTCATAATTTGCCACTTGTTCACTTGCTCGCTTGTCAGCTCATTTGTTCAGGATGTGATTGCGTTCATCCACTCTGATGATCTTGGGCGCGTGGCGCTTGATCTCGTCCTCGGCGTAATATTCGTAGCAGAAGATGATGATCTGGTCCCCCACCGCACCTTTTCTGGCGGTCGGACCGTTCAGCACGATCTCACCGCTGCCACGCTTGCCCGCCATCGCATAGGTCGTGAACCGCTCCCCATTGTTCAGGTTGGAGATGACGATGGCCTCATAGGGCAGGATGCAGGCCGCGTCGAGCAGGTCTTCGTCCACCGTCAGGCTGCCCTCATAATCCAGACAGGCATCGGTCACGGTCGCACGGTGTATCTTGGCTCGCAGCATTTGTCGAAACATCTCTTACCTCGTAAGGGGTAAGGCGTTAGGCGTTAGGGGTATGACTAAATCCGTCACCTTACCCCTCACCCCTTACGCCTCACGTTTCACCAATGATCCTTGGCACCGCAAAATAGTGCTCCTCGCTCTCCGGCGCGTTGGCTAGGGCCTTTTCGACCGACAGGCTCGGGCGTGACTTGTCCTCACGAAACACATTGGCCTGCTCCAGCACCGTAGCCGTCGGCTCCACCCCCTCGGTGTTCAGCCCCTTGAGCTTCTCAACATAGGTGAGGATGCTGCTCAACTGTTCGCTGAAGGCATCTTTCTCGGCCTCCGTGAGTTCCAGCCTGGCCAGCTTCGCGACGTGCTCGACTTCTTGTTTGCTGATTTGCATCAGAACCCTCAGTCTGAAAGTTTAAAAGTCCGAAGGTCGTAAAGTCATTTAATCCGCAGACTTGACGACTTTCAGACTTTTCAACTTGATGGACCGCATTGCTATTCCACCGTCACGCTCTTGGCTAAATTCCGCGGCTGGTCCACATCCGTCCCTCGCAGCATGGCGATATGGTAGGCCAGCAGTTGCAACACCACCGCGAACAGAATAGGCGTGAGCAGCGCCGGGACTTCCGGAATCGTAAAGACCGAGTCGGCCATCTGACCAAGGTTCTGTTCCCCTTCACTGACCAGGGCGATGACCGGGGCGTTACGGGCCTTGACCTCCATGAGGTTGCCGACCGTCTTCTCATGCAGGCGATCGCGCGGCGCCAGGACCACGACCGGCATGTCCTGATCGATCAAGGCAATCGGCCCGTGTTTCATCTCCCCAGCCGCATATCCTTCCGCATGGATGTAGGAGATTTCCTTCAGCTTGAGCGCCCCTTCCAGGGCGATCGGGTAATTGATCCCGCGCCCCAGGTAGAGGAAGTTGCGCTTCTCGTGGTAGCGCTTCGCAATCGCTGCGATCTCGGGCTCCCGCTTCAGGATCTGCTCGACGAGCGTCGGCAGAGCCACGAACCGATCCAACCAGACCCGGCCGTCATTGGCGTTCAGCACGCCGCGTACGCGGGCCAGGTGCAGGGCCAGCAGATAGAGCGCCGCCAACTGGGCCGTAAAGGCTTTGGTGGAGGCCACGCCGATTTCCGGCCCGCAGCGCGTGTAGAGCACCCCGTCGGATTCACGCGCCAGCGTGCTCCCGACGACATTCACGATGGAGACGACTCGCGCCCCCCTCCGTTTTGCTTCGCGCGCGGCCGCCAGCGTATCCGCCGTTTCGCCCGACTGCGAGATCGTGATGAAAAGGTCGTCCTTGTTCACCAGGGGATCGCGATACCGAAACTCGGATCCGATGTCCACCTGAACCGGAGTCCGGATCATCTCCTCGAACAAGTACTTCCCCACCAGCCCGGCGTGCCAGGAGGTCCCGCAGGCCACGATCCAAATCCGGCCCACTTCGGCAAACTGCTCGGGTGTCAAGCCGATGTCCGGCAAGTCCGCCTCGCCGGTCTCATAAGTATAGCGGCCGCGCAGGGTATCCAGGATTGCCTGCGGTTGTTCGTGAATTTCCTTGAGCATGAAATGTGGGTAGCCGTTCTTCTCTGCCGCCGCGGCATCCCAAGTCACCCTCGTGGTGGCCCGCGTTACCGGACGCCCCTCGGCATCGGTAATCGTGACGCCCGCCGCCGTCACCACCGTCACGTCGCCTTCTTCCAGGTACGTGACGTCGCGCGTATGCGCCAACATCGCCATGACATCGGAGGCTACCAGCCCGATTCCTTCCGTCCAACCGACCACCAACGGGCAGCCGGAGCGGGCCGCCACCAAATGATCCGGCTCGCTCTCGCAGACGGCGGCAATAGCATAACTGCCGCGGATGTCCTTCGCCGCAGTCCGCACGGCTTCCGCCAGGGTCCGTCCCTGACGCAGGTACCGCCCGATCAGGTGTGCCACGACCTCCGTGTCGGTCTCGGACTCGAACCGATACCCGTCCTTCAAGAGCTGCTGTTTGAGGGGCAGATAATTTTCAATGATCCCGTTATGCACGAGCACGCAGCCGTCGGACCGGTGGGGATGCGCATTCTGTTCGGACGGCTTCCCATGGGTTGCCCATCGAGTATGGCCGACGCCGATAGTGCCGGTCAGTCTTCGGCCGGCCAGCGCGCGCTCAAGGTCGGCCAGTTTCCCCACGCTCCGCCGCACTTCGACCTTGCCGCCCTGGAGCACCGCGATCCCGGCCGAATCATAGCCGCGATATTCCAGGCGCCTCAGGCCGTCCAGCAGAATCGGCACCGCCTCCTGCTTCCCGACGTATCCGACGATCCCGCACATATCTTCAGTTCCAAGTTATCAAGTTACAAGCTGACAGGGCAACTTGACCTATCAGCGAGATTTTTTTGATGTACGCGCTGTCGTCGCGTTTCCGTTCCGCGCCTTTCGACCTGACTTGTCAACTTGCCCACTTGTCGGCTTGCTACTTGCGACCGCAGCAGCGCTTGCCGCCATGACCCGACGGCGAGCCGCCCACCCCGGCCGATTGACCTGCATGGACCGGGCCACTGCCAACGCGTCCGCCGGCACATCGTTCGTGATCGTGGAGCCGGCTGCCACAACCGCACCCCGCCCAACCGTAACCGGAGCGATCAACTGGCTGTCGCTGCCGATGAAGACCTCGTCCTCGATCACGGTCTCATGCTTGCGCACCCCGTCGTAGTTGCAGGTGATGGTCCCGGCCCCGATGTTCACGCCCCGGCCGATCTTAGCATCTCCCAAATAGCTGAGGTGGTTGGCTTTGGCCCCCTCCCCCAAGTCCGCTTTTTTCATCTCGACGAAGTTCCCGACCTTGGCGGCCCGGCGCAGGACCGTCCCGGGACGGAGATGGGCGAAGGGTCCCGCCGTGCTGTCGTCATCGAGACGCGCCTCCCGGATCATGCAGGAATCCTGCACCACCACCCGGTGGCCGAGCAGGCTGTCGGTGATCCGGCTGTAGGACCGGATCACGCAATCCTCGCCGATGCGGGTTTTTCCTTCAAGTGCCACGTGCGGATAGAGGACCGTGTCTTTCCCGATCTCGACATCCGCATCGAGGTAGGTCGTGGCCGGATCGTGGAGCGTCACTCCCGCCTCCATCCAGCGGTCACAGAGCTGTCGCCGCACGACGTTTTCCGCCACCGCCAGTTGCCGTCGCGTATTGATCCCCAGACATTCTTCGGCGTCCCGCGCCGCCATCGCGCTTACTTTAAGCCCTCGCTCCACCGCCAGACCCACGATGTCGGTCAGGTAATATTCCTTCTGCTCGTTCTGCGGCTCGAGCTTGTCCAGGGCCTCGAACAGGAACGAGCCGTCCACGACGTAGGTGCCGACGTTGACCTCGTGCAGCCGAGCCGCGGTCTGGGTCGCATCCCGATCTTCCACGATCCGCCGCACCCGTCGATCGTCGTCGTCGCGGACCACGCGCCCGTATCCGCTCGGATCATCCAGGACCGCCGTCAAGAGGGTCACGGCGGCCCGTTCGGCTTCATGCAGCTTCAAGAGGTCATGGACGGTCTCGTCCGTCAGCAGCGGCGTGTCTCCGTTCAGAATCACGTAGGCCGAGGCGGGGCCGCCGCGCGCACGGGCAAACGCGGCGCGGGCCTGCATGACCGCATGTCCCGTTCCACGTTGCTCCTTCTGCTCCACGATGAGAATAGGCGGAGGTTGCAGAACCCGGTTTTTGACGTGAGCCGTCACGCCCCGCTCACGCTGCGCTGTCCCTCTGACTCCGCCCGGACTCGACGCCCTCGCCCAGCGCTCTTCGATGACCGCCTTGACTTGCGCCCCCTGGTAGCCTACCACCACCGCAATACCGCCCCCGGCAAGCCGATCAGCCAACTCGACGGCATAGAGCACCATTGGCCGGCCGGCCACCGGGTGCAGGACCTTGGCCAGCTTGGATTTCATCCGCTTGCCCAGCCCTGCCGCCATGACGATTGCGCCCAGGCCCGGGACGGGCGATTTGTTGATTTGTTGATTTGTTGATTGCTTCATTGTCTTGAGTGAAAATCGCTCAATCACCAGGTCGCAAAATCAAGAAATTCTCTCGTCAGGAGATCGGCACCTCCAGATGCTGACGCGGCAGGTCGCGGTTCGCCGGTGGGCTGCCAGAACCTCCCTGTGGCGGCGAATAGAGGCCGCCGGAGACGATCAACTTCATCGCCTCTTCCACGCTGATCTCCAACGGCACCACTTCCTTTTCCGGCACCAATAAAAAGTACCCGGACGTGGGGTTCGGCGACGTGGGCACATAGACATTCACCAGCGGGTCGGGGGAGATCTCCTGGACCTCTCCCCTGGTCACGCCGGTCACGAAGGCAAAGCAGTAGTGGCCGTCCTTGGGAAACTGAATCAGCACCACCCGATTGTACTTTTCCTTCTCCTTGAACGAGAGAATATCCATCATGGACTTCAGGGTCGCGTAGATGCCCCGAACGACCGGCACGCGGTGCAGCCAGTCTTCCCACATCTTGACGATCCGGCCGCCGATAAAATTGGTTGCCAGAAGCCCCGTGGTAAAAATCAACAGGATCAAGGTCAGAATGCCGATCCCTGGTACGTAGTAATCGGGGGTGACAAATTTCGCCAGCACATCCCCCAAAATCCCATCCACTGTCACAAACAGGGTCTTTAAAATAAGCACCGTACCCCAGATGGGGGTGATGACCAGCAACCCCGTCAGGAAGTACCGTTTGAGAGAGGCTCTGAATGCTTTCACCGGGGCACGCTCCTAGCGGGCTCATCATACAGTCTTTACGAGGGTGCCGCAAGCCTTTTCTTGCTATTTTCAACCACTTGGACTAGGATCGGCCCCTCCGGTTTTGCTCGTGGTTGCCGGTCCAGCGGGGGGTGAAGTTAGTGGGAAAATGGAGGGGTCGCCGTGGCGTCCTGATCACCTTTGAGGGGGTCGAGGGAAGCGGAAAATCGACCCAATGTGCGCGGCTCGCCAAGCTGCTCCGGGAGGCAGGGTACCGAGTCCTGGAAACCAGAGAACCGGGCGGCACCCCACTTGCCGAACGTATCCGGGATATCTTCCTTGCCTCCACGGTCGGCGCGAAAATCGCCGAACCGATGAGGCCGGAGTGTGAAGCCCTGCTCGTGTGTGCCTGCCGCAGCCAGCATGTCGCCCACGTGATCGAGCCCGCGCTTCGGGAAGGCGTGGTTGTCCTGTGTGATCGGTTCGTGGACTCTACCCTCGCCTACCAGGGCTATGGCCGCGCTTTGGACCTAACGGCCCTGCGCAGCCTGAACCGCTTCGCGACCGATGGCCTGATGCCGGATTTGACGTTGCTCTTCGATGTGCCGGTCCGCATAGGACTGGCACGGCGCCGGCGAGAGCGGGACACGGAGCTGAACCGGCTGGACCGAGAAACCCACCGCTTTCACGAACGGGTCCGCAGAGGATTCCTCGAATTGGCTCGCACCGCTCCCCGCCGGATCAAGGTACTGGATGGAACACCTGATCCCGCAATGGTCGCGGCTCGGGTTGCAGCACTCGTGACTAAATTTTTGTCGAAAAGCCGGAAAGTCGACAGGTCGCCAAGTCTGAAAGTCCGAAAGTCATCACGTCTTCGATCGGAATTTTGACCGTCGAAACCTTGATCTCCGACTTTATGACTTGACGACTTTATAACTTTTGACTGCGGTTGTTTTCATGCCGTTTAGCGACCTCATCGGACATGAGAGACCCAAGGCCATCCTGAAGGCCTCGATTCTGCACGACCGGGTGGCCCATGCCTATTTGTTCCACGGCGAAGACAGCATCGGCAAGAAACAGGCCGCGCAGTTGTTCGCCCAGGCCATCAACTGCGACACAGACTACGGGCCGAGCGGCCCGGACGCCTGCGGAGCCTGCCGGTCCTGCCTCCAGATTGAGAGCCGCACCCATCCGGACTTCCTCCTGATCGAACCGGATCAGGAACAGGCCAACCCGCAGATCAAGATTGAACAGGTCCGCGAGATCGAAGAACAGATCATCTACCGTCCCCTGATCGGAAGGCGGAAGATTTGTCTGATCGATGAGGCGGATCGTCTGACCCAGGGGGCGGCCAATGCGTTGCTGAAAACCTTGGAAGAGCCCGCAGCCCACAGCCTCTTCCTTCTGATCACGAGCCGGCCGGCCGCCCTGCCGGCCACCGTCCGGTCCCGCTGTCAGAGCATCCGCTTCGTCCCGCCGGCCCGGACACAAGTGGAGGCAGCCCTGATCACCAAACGAGAGATCCCTCCTGCGGACGCCCGGTTTCTGGCCATTGCGACTCAGGCCCGGATCGGCCAGGCTTTGCAAGCCGAGGTGGCCACGCTCCGCGCTCAGCAAGACGAATTTTTCCACCTGATGTCTGCTCAGTCCCTTCGATCCGTCACGACCATCTTGACGGCTGCCGAAGCCCTCCACAAATCGGATCGCGCGCCGGAGGCGTTGGCATGGATCGAGCGTTGGGTCCGAGACCTGATCCTGGTCGGCGCGGGCGCAGACCAAGACTCCCTGCTGAACCTGGAGCGCTTGACGGAATTACAGGAACTGGCCGGCACCCTGCAGCTCGGCCTACTCCTGGATCTGCTCATGGAACTGGAATCGATTCAGCGTTCATCGACAAGGAACCTCAACCTCCAGATGGTGCTGGAAAACATTCTGCTGCGTCTGCGCGACGCGACACTGACCGCGGGCTAGAGACGATGGGAATGGGCTCTAGCCACACCTCGCTATGACCTGCTATCTTTAGCTCACTATGCAACGGACCTTCTACATCACCACGCCCATCTACTACGTCAACGACGTGCCGCACATCGGGCATGCCTACACGACCATTGCGGCCGACGTGCTGGCGCGCTACTACCGGCTCCGGGGGTACGATGTCTTTTTTCTGACCGGCCTCGACGAGCATGGACAAAAAGTTCAGCAGGCGGCGGCCAAAGCCGGCATCGACCCTCAACGCTATTGCGACAGCATGGTCCCACGTTTTCAAAAGCTATGGGAACGCCTGAACATTTCGAATGATCGGTTTATCCGGACAACGGACGCTAAACACAAAGAGATCGTCCAACGCTACCTAAAACAGCTTCGCGACACTAAGGATGAACGTGGCAAAAGCTTAATTGAGCCGCGCGACTACACAGGCTGGTACTGCACGTTCGATGAGCGGTTCTGGACCGAGAAAGACGTCGCGGACGGGCTCTGTCCTGACTGCAAGCGACCAGTCGAGCGGCTCAGTGAGAGCAATTACTTTTTCCGGATGAGCTTGTACCAGGCAAAGCTTCTCGCTTATATGAAGGCTCACCCTGGATTGGCTGATACTCCATCGGCCTTCATTCGGCCACCGTCACGTTTCAATGAAGTCTTTAGCTTTCTTGAGAAGCAGCGGTTGGAAGATCTGTCCATATCGCGGCCTATTTCCCGCCTCTCCTGGGGCATCCCTCTACCCTTTGACCCCAACTATGTGACCTACGTGTGGTTTGATGCCTTGGTGAACTACCTTTCTGCTTTGGAATATTTGAATCCAGACCCTACAAAAAGGTACTGGCCTACACATGATGATAAAGAACATGTTGTCCTCCATCTGGTCGGCAAAGACATTCTGACGACTCATGCCGTGTACTGGTCTACAATGCTCATGGCTCTAGGCATTGAGTTGCCAACAACCATTTTTGCCCACGGCTGGTGGACCGTGAACGGCGAGAAGATGTCCAAGAGTCGGGGGAATGTGGTGGATCCTAATGCAGTAGTCGATGAGTTTGGTGTGGATGCTTTCCGCTACTTCCTGATGCGTGAGGTCCCATTCGGTCAGGACGGTGATTTCTCTCGCGAGGCATTGATTGGGAGAATCAACGGCGAACTGGCCGACGGCCTCGGCAACCTGGTCAGTCGTACACTCACGATGATCGAACGGTTTACCCAGGGTAAGATACCTCCCATCACGAACACGGGCAATGGCGGCTTAGATGTCGGAGATTTGATCGGAAACGCAATGATCGACACAAGGGACCTGCGATTTAACCGCGCACTTGAATCGATATGGGAGTTAATCCAGCGGTGCGACCAGTACATTGATAAGACTGCACCTTGGACCTTAGCTAAAAAAGCGGAGAACAGAGACCGGCTTCACGGCGTCTTGCACCAGGTCGCAAGGGCGCTCGATTCCTTGATCCCAGTTCTGTATCCATTCATGCCACAGACAGCCGTTGAGATGGCCCGCCAACTCGGACTGAACCCTCGCCTTGAAGGCAGAAAACTTGACAAGGATAAGCTTGCCCCTGGCATCCAGATACATAAGGGCGCGCCGCTCTTTCCAAGGATTGACATGACCAAGACACAAGGAGACCTTCGCATGAGCGAGAATCTAACCGTCCAGCAACCAGGCATGGCCTCACAGCCGGGCAGCCAGGCTCCTGTGCAGATCACGATCGAGGACTTCCAGAAGGTGCAGTTGAAGGTCGCCAAGGTCCTCTCCGCCGAGCGGGTGCAGAAGTCGGAGAAGCTGATCAAGCTGCAGGTGGACCTGGGTGGGGAACAGCGCCAGATCGTCGCGGGCATCGGCAAGAAATACGAACCGGAAAGCCTGATCGGCCGCAAGGTCGTCATCGTCGCCAACCTCAAGCCGGCCAAACTGATGGGGGTCGAGTCGCAAGGCATGGTCCTGGCCGCCGGTGACAAGGAAGTGGGAGGCTTGGTCACGATTCTCGAAGAAGTCGATCCAGGGACCAAGGTCAAGTAAGCGAGGAGTCACAACGGTGTCGCACTGGTTGAGATGGCTCAGTGGACTGTCCGTTGTCCCCCTTGTTTTGACGAGCACCCTCCAAGCGGCTGAACCATCCCTCGAAACTATCGAACCGCCGCCGGTCCCCATTGCGACCGAGGTACTGGTTCGGGTGGTCGCGCATGGGGCCATGGTGATCGGCGACGAGGTGGGAGGCGCGCGCGTAACGATCGCCGAGGCCGCGACTGGCCGGCTGCTCGCTTCAGGTCTCCAGCAGGGGGAGGCTGGCGATCAGAACCAGATCATGCGGACACCGCGCCTGATGGAGGAGCCTCGCTTCTCCTCCCGCCCTTCCGCGTCATTTCGAACGACCTTGCACCTGGATCGGCCGACCCTGGTCGAGATTGCCGCTCAAGGCCCGCTGGGGCACCCGGCTGCCATGCAACGGGCCAGCAAGACGGTGCTGCTGATTCCCGGACAGGATCTGACGAACGACGGGATTGTGCTCCACCTCTACGGCTTCATCGTCCAGATCGAACAGCCGCTGCCGGGCGAGTCCTTGATCGCCAAGGATGACGTGATACTGACGGCCTCCGTCCGAACCCTGTCCGGTTCACTGGTCCGGCCTCATGGTGACTGGGATTCCCGCAAGGTTACCATTTACGGCCAGGTGCTGATCGGCGATCGCGTCGTGGAGCGGATTCAGATGTTCTACAGCGGGACGAAGAGCCGCTTCGAGGCACCGTTTTTTGTGCCGACCTCAACCGAAGCACCCAACGGCGTCACGCTCCGCGTGGTGGCGGCGGACGGCGCCGGCGGAAACTTCGGGATGGGCGAGGCCAATTACCCCGTCCTTTCGGAGCGCTTGAAACCGCGCGTAAAGAATTGAGTCACGAAGGCAAGCAATTTAGTTCTCAGCATTCAGTTTTCAGCCTCTTGCTGAAAACTGATAGCTGACGGCTGATAGCTCGCTAACAAACATGAACCCCAAGCAAAAACAATTCTCGATCTGGTACGTGCTCATCGCCATCTGGGGCCTGATGCTGTTTCAGGTCGTCGTCACGCCCTTCTTAAACCCCACCGAAATCCCCTATAGCGAGTTCAAGGCTTCGGTGACCGCGGGCAAGGTCGAAGAGGTCTCGATCTCCTCCACGATCATCCACGGACGGATGAAACCGGAGCAGGCCCAAGCGGGTCGTTCGTTCAACACCATTCGGGTGGAGGACCCTGATCTGATCCGCGACCTGGAGTCGCACCAGGTCAAGATCACCGGCGTCATCGAGAGCACGTTCCTGCGCGACCTGCTGTCCTGGGTCGTGCCGATCGCCCTGTTTGCCGGCTTCTGGCTGTTCCTCCTGCGCCGCGTGGGACAAGGCCAGGGCGGATTCATGACGGTCGGCCGCAGCAAGGCCAAAATCTACATGGAAAAGGAAGTCAAGGTCAGCTTTGCGGATGCGGCGGGGGTGGACGAGGCCAAGCAGGAACTGCAGGAGGTCATCGAGTTTTTGAAGACACCGGGGAAGTTCACGCGACTGGGCGGCAAGATCCCCAAGGGCATTCTCCTGGTCGGCCCTCCCGGCACAGGCAAGACCCTGCTCGCCAAAGCCGTGGCCGGCGAGGCAGGCGTCCCGTTTTTCTCGATCAGCGGGTCGGAGTTCGTCGAGATGTTTGTGGGGGTGGGCGCAGCGCGTGTGCGCGATCTCTTCGTCCAGGCCAAAGACATGGCTCCCTGCATCATCTTCATCGACGAGCTGGATGCGCTGGGGAAAGCCCGCGGCATGGGCCCGATGGCCCACGAGGAGCGGGAGCAAACCCTGAACCAATTGTTGGTCGAGATGGACGGGTTCGATCCCCGGGCCGGCGTCATCCTCATGGCCGCCACGAACCGACCCGAGATCCTGGACCCGGCCTTGCTGCGCGCCGGCCGCTTCGACCGGCACGTGCTGGTGGACCGGCCGGACAAGGCCGGGCGGCTGGCCATCTTGAAGGTCCACGCGCGCGGGGTGCCGTTGGCATCGGAAACCGACCTCGACGTCATTGCCGCCATGACCGCCGGCTTCGTCGGCGCCGACCTGGCCAACCTCGTCAACGAAGCGGCGCTGCTGGCGGTGCGCCGCGGCAAAGACCAAGTAGGAACCGCTGAATTGCAGGAGGCGGTGGAGCGCGTCATCGCCGGCCTGGAGAAAAAGAACCGGGTCCTGAACCAGGCGGAAAAGGAGCGGGTCGCACACCACGAGGTGGGGCATGCGCTGATGGCGCTGTCGATTCCCGGCGCCGACACCGTGCAGAAGATTTCGATCATCCCCCGCGGGATCGCCGCGCTCGGCTATACCCTCCAGCTCCCCACCGAGGACCGGTTCCTGATGACCAAGTCTGAGCTGGAAAACAAGGTCGCGGTGCTGTTGGGCGGGCGGGTCGCCGAAGAGATTATCTACAAGGAGGTCTCCACCGGCGCGCAGGATGACCTGCTGAAAGCCACCGGCATCGCCAAGAGCATGGTCAAGGTCTACGGCATGAGCGAGAAACTCGGGCAGATCAGTTTCGAGCGGGACCGCCAGCCTCTATTCTTCCCGATCGGCCAGGATCAGACACGCAGCGATTACAGCGAGGCCACCTCCCGTGAGATCGACTGCGAAGTCCGCCGGATTATCGACGAACAATACAGCCGGGTCAGGGCCCTCCTGGATTCCCAACAGACCACCTTGCGCGAGGCGGCCAGAGCGCTGTTGAGCAAGGAGACCATCACCGGAGAAGAACTGAAAGCGATCATTGTCAAGGTTGGAGCGAAGCCGAAGGTCGCAAAGGAGGCGGCCTCATGAATCTCCATATTCCCAGGCCTGCGTTGCGCCCTCGGTCCTATTCGGCACCCTCGGTCCTGCTCCTGGTCGGCTTGCTCAGTCTGTTCGGATGGCTCTCGTGCGACCAAGCGGTCTTCGCCCAGCATGAACAGGGGGCTCATCGCAACCCCACCGACATCGAGCAGTATCTCGAGCACCTGGACAGTTCCGAGCGGGATAAGGACCAGAAACCCTCGCTCGTGATCGAGGCGCTTGGGCTGAAACCGGGGATGGCGGTGGCGGACCTGGGCTCAGGCTCCGGCTATTTCACGAGACGCTTCGTGGAAGCGGTGACCGACGGGGGGAAGGTCTACGCCGTGGACGTGGAGCAGGAATTGCTGACCTACGTCAAGCAGAGCGTCGAACACATGCACATCCCCTTCACGGCCGAGTTCATCCTCGCGCTGCCGGACAATCCCAAGCTGCCGACGGATTCAGTGGATGTTATCTTCCTCTGTAACGTCTATCATCACCTGGAGAGCCGGGCGACCTACTTCTCCAATATCAGATCCGCCCTGAAAACCGGCGGGCGGATCGCGATCATCGACTTCTATCACGACGAGCGGTCGGGAGATGTGGGGTTCCCGAAACGTCATTTGATCCCACGCGAGACGGTTGTGTCCGAGATGGCCGGGGCCGGCTACAAGCTGAGCCGCGAACATACGCTCCTGTCCCGCCAGTATTTCCTGGAGTTCGTCCCTGCCACCCCCTAGCGATATGCCCCTGATCCTTGCTCTCGGATGCAGACCGTGAGAAACTAATTTTATGGCTTCACAGCCCGGCTATCAACAGCTCCGACGCCGCCTGCACGTGTCGCTGGCTCTCAACGCCGTCATCATTCTGGCCGAAGTCGTCGGCGCCCTTCTGGTCAACAGCATCGGGTTGATGGGAGACGCGGGCCACAACCTGATCGACCAGGGATCGCTCTTCCTGGCTCTCTACGCCCATGTGCTCGCCGCCAGGCCTGCGACGCAGGATCGCACCTTCGGCTATCACCGAGCCGGCATCATCTCGGCCTTCGTCAGCTCCCTGATCTTGTTGTTCACCGCCGCAGCCATCGGCTTCTGGGCCATGAAGCGCCTGGTCGAGCCGGTGGCAGTGGCGGGAGGCTGGGTAATCGTGATCGCCCTGGTCAGCTTTGCGGCCAACCTCGGGGTCGCCTTGCTGCTCCAGCAAGGAGCCCGTGGAGACCTCAACATCCGCAGCGCCTTCTGGCACATGCTGGCGGATGCCTGGGTATCACTAGGGGTCGCGGTCAGCGGCGCAATCATTCTCCTGACCGGCTGGTCGGTCCTGGACCCGCTTATCAGCCTCGTGATCGCCGGCGTGATCGTGAAGGGAGCCTGGCCTCTGTTCAGGGAATCACTGGAGGTCTTGCTGGAATCCACGCCGCCCGGCATCAAGACGGCGCACGTGGTGGAGGCGATTCAACAGGTGCCCGGCGTGAAGAACGTGCACGACCTCCACATCTGGGCCGTGGAGCCCAGGCTCGTCATGCTGAGCTGTCACGTGTTGGTGGAGGGTGACGATTCGCAGCTCACCGACGAGCTGCTCCGCACGATCCGCTCGCGCGTCGCGGCCGAATTCGGCATCAAGCATTTGACGATTCAGATGGAAACCCAATGTTGCCACCCGGGAACCGTCCACTGCGACCTGAATCAACTCACCGGCCATGCGGAGCTGCGCAGTTGAGAAGCGGCAAGTACACAAGCTGACAAGCGGGCAAGTTGCAAGTTTCAAGTGGACGCGGAGAGACTAGAATTTTCCCTGTTTCCAAACTTGGTCACTTGTCACTTGGCTCCTTGTCAACTTGTGGGTTTGGCCTGAACGTCGGCCACCGGATCAGCAGGTAGGCGGCTCCGGCCCCGATCAGCCCCCCGATGACCCACCCGCCCAACACATCCGTCACGAAATGGGCCCCCACGTAGACCCGCGAGAACCCCACCAGGGCCACGAGCGGCCAGGTCACCCAACCGGTTGAGGGACAGAGCACCTGCGCGAAGGCCGCCGCCGTGGCCGCGTTGAGCGCATGGTTGGACGGGAAACTATAGGTGCTGCCGCAGCCGGTCAGTTGGTGGACCGACTCCAGCACATTGCAAGGCCTCACCCGCCCGACCCAATGTTTGATCTGGGCGCCCAGGAGGTCTCCCAAGCCGATCAGGCCGGCCAGGACCGTGGTTCCGATGAGGGCTTCGCGCCGGTTCTTCCAAACCCAATAGCCGAACACCAGCACCCCGGGCACCAGCAGGCTGCTGGCGCGTGCCAGCATCAGCATGAGCCAGTCCGCGACGGGGGACTGCCCGGCCAAGCCGTTGATCGCGTTAAACCAGGCGCTATCCAGGTCCAGCTTGTCCTCCCTGATGAACAGACGGTCCGGCTTTATTTCGTCCGGAAGTGGATCCTGACCGTCAGTTCTCCGTCCACCGGCTCATCCCCCTGCAACTGGGGGTCGAATTTCCATCTGCTCAAGGCTGTCAGGCCGGCGATTGTCAATTCCCGATGTTTCGCCGGTTCCAAGACGACGACTGTGACGTTCGCCTCTTTTGAAATCAGCATTCGCGCCTTCATCCAATCATCCAGTTCCTTCCCGTCCAGGACCGAGGGGATCGCCGGCCAGGGGGTGTAGGTCGGCACCGGGCCCAGTTGCTGGTCCTTGTTCAGCGGCAACCCGTGGACATGGATATCCGGGAGGACGACATCGGGAGCATCCGCCGCATGGTCCGACTGGTGGGTTGCCCGATCTCCTTCCGCCGCGCCAGCGTGGGCCGGCCAGAGACAGACACACAGCGCGCAGCAAGGTACGATCCGCCGGAGAAGCATCAAGCCCTGTCCACTCATCACTCGTCACCCATCACTCGTCACGGACTTAAAAGAACCACTGCCCACGGAAAAAGAAGGACCTGGGCATCCCGGCGTGGGTGATTCCCAGGCCGATATTACCCTCGCCGAAATTGTAGAAATACCCCTGATCGAACAGGTTGACGATGTCGAAGCCCAGCAGAAACTTCTGCGTCTTGGCGATCGGAATCTCGTGCGTGAACGACGCATTGTACGTCGTATAGGACGGCATGTGCGTCGAGTTCGTCTGACCGCCCTTCAGCGCTGCACGCAACCCCGACCCGTAGAGCATCTGCCCGGACAACGTGTTGCGCTCCAGGAACCGGTAGGTCAGAACCGCCGAGCTCGTGACGGTCTGCATGTGGTCGGTGAACACCCCTCCCGGCCTGTTGATGTTGTCGATCTCGCGTTGCTCCAGGAGAAATTGCCCTGACTGCAACCCATATCCCTTGGACTGTCCCCACGCCACATTGGCTCGGGCCGTCAGGTTTTCGGTGAAGTTGACCTTCAGAATCGTGTCGATGCCCCGTTGCCAGCCATGGTTGAACGCAAAGTAATTCAGCAGCGGGGTGGAGCCGAACTGGCCGGCGTCGCTCATGTTCTCATTGAGTTTGTAGTACCCGACGACCTGCAACGTGGCCAGATGGCCGAATGCATGGTACCACCCGACCTCGAAATAATGTGACCGCTCCGGCTTCGGCGCGTTGTTGGTCGAATTCTCCGGCGCCGCCGTGGTTCCGGCCGTCTGCGGAACTAAAAACGCCACGGACTCCAGATTTGGAGGAGTGAACAGCCGGCCGTAGTAGGCGTGGAGCACGTTGGACTGGTTCGCTTTGTAGGTCACGCCGATCCTGGGGCTGATCTGCCAGGAATCGGTCAGCGCCTGGATGTAGTCATACCGTAGCCCGATGTTGAAGGTCAACTTATCGTTGGGCGTGTACTGGTCCTGAATCCAGAACTCCTCGCGCCATCCGATCAGGCGGCGGTCTCCATCAATCCCGATGACCGGCCCGGTCGGGTTTCCTCCTCCATCTCGCGCAAAGGCGAACAGGCGGGTCTTGTTGACCGCCTGCGTGCGGTCGATCTGGAAGCCATACTTCAACAGGTGTTGCTGGTTGAGCTTGTTGGTATAGTCCAGCCGGACGCCAAGCGAATAGGCACTCCGGTCCTGACTGCCGGCCGAAAAGGGCTCCGCCGCATCACCGACGTAACTCAGCACGTTGAGCGGGTCCGTGACGAAGGTAGCCCGTGTCTGACGAAAGTACCCAGCCAGGCTGAAGAACTGGCTGGCGTTCACGTCGTGCCGCCAGACCATGTGTCCGTACTGGTTGTTCTCATACTGGTTCTCGTCGATGAACTGCGACGACACGGGGTTGAAGGTCGGGGTCTGAGCCTGGATCAATCCACGCGTCGTCGCGTTCACCGTCTGCCCAGGTGTCGTGGGAACCTGGTACTTGGCGACCGCGTTCAGGAACAGCCAGGTAAAGTTATTGCGGTTGTCGTGCTGGTAGTCGCCGCGCAGATAGGTCTGGTTCCGCTCGTTCTGCCCGTGGAAGATGGAATGGCCCAGCGTGGGCGGCTCGATCCCCCGGTTCGTCGAGGTAAAGCTGTTCAGCACGTAATAGCGAAACTTTGCACCGATCGTCCCGCCGTATTCGAAGGAAGGGTTCACGGTCTGGTTCGACCCGCCGAACATCTGCGCCGAGCCGAACCCCGGTTTCGTCCCGCTCTTGCTGGTAATGTCGATCAGGGCGGCGGTGCGGTTCCCGTACTGGGCTTCCATGCCGCCCAGGATGATGTCGGCCCGCTCCCATGCCCGTGGGGTAATCACATCGGCGAAGGTCGTCGAAACCGTATCGGGAATCGGCACGCCGTCGATGCGGAACTGGAGATTGGAATGGTCCTGACGGATGTGAACTTGCTTGAGGGCGCTCACGGCCGCTCCCGGAATCGTGGCCAGGACCTGGTCGATGTCGTTGTTGTTGCCCCGGGGCAACTGCTCGATCTCCCTTCGGCTGAGGGAATAGGTCTCGCTGGAAGCCTTGTACTGGATGGGTGGAAGCGGCGACACGATATCCAGCGCAATCTCCTGGGTCAGAGCCAAGGTCAGCTTGACCGGAGCGGGCTCCTCGGTTTCAATTCTGATGATGACGTACTCGCTCCGATAGGTCTCGTTCACCGCGCTGACCGAATAGGTCCCCTCAACCGGCGCAGTCACGGAGAACTCTCCCGCGTCGTTCGTGACGGCGTCAGCGACGACTTTGCCTTCCTGATCCTTGATATACACGATGGCTTGCGGCACCCGCCGCAGGTCCTGGTTCTGGACGAACCCAGTGATCGTGCGCAGGGCTTCGGAAGATTTCACCTCCTGGGCAACAGCTTCCGAGAACCCCTGTGCAAATACGAGCGCCGTTCCGAACACCGGCCCCAACAAAAGTTGAATGAAGCGGATAAAATAGGATCGCATCTCATCCTCCCACTCACCGGAATACTGGATGGACAAAAAGACCGCGAGGCGGCAAATCATGAAGAGAAAATTCCCTTCAACTTGTCGCCTGTCAGCTTGCGGCTGAACCGGTGATTAGGAGTGAGGAGGAGCGCGGGAGGGAGTGCTGGCAATCAGAGTAACTGACAATAATACGGCCGGAGGCGGGAACCGATGCAATCCGGCGTCAAGAAACCGCTCGACTGCCGGCACGGTAATATCCAGCGACTGGCCTGTGTGGTGTTGGACCCACTGGCAGAGGTCGGTGTCGGAGTGCTGGTGGCCGTCTTGATCCGCCGCCGCCAGTTCGTGATGGATTTCGAGCGCAGCAGCAAAGGGCGCCAGGGCCAAGAGGACCATGACCACGGCGACGGAAACCGCGGCAGCGGCAGCCCGCAAGGCGGAGATACGTAATGGCAAGCGAATCATTGGGGCTGGCTTATACCAGAATCCCCCAAGGCATGTCAATCCTTCGACTACCCCGCCTTTCCGGCCCGTCGAGCCTGCGACCCCGTTCAGGCTCGACCCCGAGTGAGATCGAGGGGTCGAGAGCCTTGGGGTCGAACGAGCGGGGTTTGCTCAGGATTGACGCTGAGCGGCCTGTGCTCACTCGACCCTGAGGACTGCGGCGATCTCAATCGAGCGCGCCTGTGACCACGCTCCTCCAAGCGGGGCATGGGCACCGTCGAAGCGTCAACTTTCACCGACCGAAGCGGGCCCATGCGCTTTCTTCTCAGGCCGATCGCCGCTATGTTAGGATGAGAGGCATTTAGGCGCCTGACCTTACCGGACGAGCGCATTGAGAGATCGTGCATGTTGATCGACAGCCACGCCCACTTGGATGATGCCCGGTTCGACGGCGACCGGGAGGCGGTCATCGCGCGGGCGCAGCAGGCCGGGGTGGAGACCTTCGTCACGATCGGCTGCGACCTCGCCACCAGCCGGGCGGCCGTCGAGCTGGCAGACCGGTATCCGTTCGTCTATGCCACCATCGGGGTCCATCCACACGAAGTCAAACAGATCGGAGACGACTGGTACGACGAGCTGCGGCGGCTGGCGAAGCATCCCAAAGTGGTCGCGTACGGCGAGATCGGGCTGGACTACCACTACAACTATTCTCCGCCCAAACTGCAGCGGGACCGCTTCCGCGAGCAGATCGTCTTGGCCCGCGAGCTGGGGCTTCCGATCATCGTCCACACGAGGGAAGCCCAGGAAGACACGATCACCATCCTGAAGGAAGAACAGGCTCAGAAAGTCGGCGGAGTTTTTCACTGCTTCTCAGGCGACGCCTGGCTGGCCAAGGATGCGCTGGACCTGGGATTTTTCCTCTCCTTCTCCGGCGTGATCACCTTCCAGAACGCGACCATGCTCCGTGACATCGTCAAGACGGTGCCGATGGATCGTCTCCTCGTCGAGACCGACTGTCCGTACCTGACGCCGGTCCCGCACCGGGGCAAGCGGAACGAGCCGGCCTATGTGCGTCACGTGGCGGAGAAAATCGCGGAACTCAAAGCAGAGGGGACGGCGGTCACGGTGGAAGAGATCGGTCACATCACATCACAGAACGCGCGCCGCTTGTTCAAAATCCCCTGAGCTGCCGGTTCCGCTTGCGGAGCGCCTTCGGCAGTTTCCTGGCGTTGCCTTTCTTGTCCGGATTCCGTCGAGGCAGATCATCCTCTACCGGATCTTTCTGCCTCAGTCCTGTCCGCTGGACCCCCGCCGGCAGGGCGCGCAGCCTCGGCTCAAACTCCGATGCACCGATCACGAAGGCTCCCCGAGCCCTCGCAAAATCCGCCACCTCCCGGTCCGACGAGACCACCGCACAGTCGCGTCCGAACTCTTCGGCCAGCCGTTGGATGACCTGATCAGCCCGCTCCCCGCGGCGCGAGTAGACCACCTCGACGCCCGCCCGATGTTCCCGACGCTCCGTCCCGATCCCCTGCTGCCAGCCATCGAACACCACCGTGATCGGGTAGCCTTTCCGCTGGCGATAACCAGACAGGTCTCGCAACAGTTGTTCCCTCGCGGACTCGGACGCCATTCCGGCCTGGTGTCCGACCTGCCCCCTGACTCCCAAAAGATTGTATCCGTCAATGATCAGGTGCATGGCCATGCCTCAACAACCTAGAACAGACCACAATCTCTGTCAATCGGCAGTCTCTCAACCGAAAGTCCCATTCCTGGCTTGACAATCACCATCCATTGAGACAACATTTTAACTAGATGTATTGCGGATCATCGACACAATGACCATTTCCCATCAAATCGCCGGAGTTAGCCTAGCTTCGCTCTTGTTGAGCGGGAGCCCAGTGGCTCTTCCACCCTTCGCCCTTGCCCTTGCCCCTGCCCTCCCAGCCGCCTCCCTGACTGCATCACGCGCCGAGACGCCAACCGCTTCTCGCACCGCCCAGCGAAAGGCCAGGAAATCTCGAAACAAAGTTCAACCGACGACCGCCGTGCCGGCTGTCCCTCCAACCCTCGTGCGCGATTTGCGCTTTAAAGTCCACCAGGACTATACCCGGGTCGTGCTCGACCTGCAGCGGAGCGTGTCCTTCACCCAAAGCCGGCACACCAACCCGGATCGGGTCATCATCGAACTGCAAAATTCCAGGCTAAGCGAAACCGCTCTCGGCAAGGCCAAGCACGAGACGTTTCCGGATGACATCACGATTCAACAGCCTCATCCCCAGTCCGTCACCGTCTCCTTGAATCTCGACGCCATCAGTGACTACAAACTGCTCCCCCTCAGCAGTCCCGACCGCCTGGTGCTGGACATCTACAGCCGCGCGGCCGAAGAAGCCCATGCTGCACCGGCGCCCCCTGCCCTTGCGCAACCGCTGCTCCCCAGCACCCCGACGATCCGGTCGGCCCAACGGCCAGCCCGAGATATCACGCGCATCGTGGTGGATCCGGGACACGGAGGCAAAGACCCGGGCGCGATCGGACATAGCGGCACCGCCGAGAAGGACATCACGTTGCAGGTCGGTCTCAAGCTCCGCGACTTGCTCGCGCAACGACTGGGTAAGCAGGTGTTGATGACGCGAGAGCGGGATGTGTTCATCGAGCTGGGCGACCGAGCCAAGTTCGCCAACAGCAAAGATGCCGACCTCTTCCTGTCCATCCATGTCAACTCTCACCCGCAACGTTCGACCAAAGGCCTGGAAGTCTATCATTTCGGAATCGCCAGCGACCGGCGGGCGCTGGAGGTGGCCGCGCGAGAAAACGACGTGCCGGTCAAGGACCTGGCCGCGGGGGTGCAATTTATCCTGGCCGATGTCTTAACGGACAAGAAAATCCAGGACTCGCTGGAACTGGCCTGGTCCACGAAGCAGGCCATGGTTGCCCGCCTGGATGAACGCTACGACGTGGTGGACCATGGAGTGAAGACCGCCCCATTCCACGTCCTCCGCTACACGGCCATGCCCAGCATCCTGACCGAGATTGCCTTCATCTCCAACCAGACGGAAGAACGGCTGATGCAGACCGAGACGTTTCTGACCCGCATGGCCGAAGCCATTTTCGATGGGGTCAAGGCCTACGTGAACCCCATCCAGACCGTCAAGAGATGACGGGTGCCCACATTCAAGCTGACGATCGAGTACGACGGCACCGGCTATGCCGGCTGGCAACGCCAGCCGGACCAACCGACGGTGCAGGCAGCCATCGAAACCGTCATCCAGCAGGTTGCGCAACAGCACATTCCAGTGATCGGAGCGGGCCGGACCGACGCAGGCGTCCATGCTCTGGGCCAGGTGGCGAGCTTTCGCACCGAGAAGGAGTTGGAACCAAGGAAATTGCTGCGGGCGTTGAACGGCCTTTTGCCACCCGATATCAGCGTGCGATCAGTGGAGCCGGCAGCCGATGACTTCCACGCCCGCTACTCAGCCCGCGCCAAGCTCTACGAATACCGTATCCTGAATCAGCCGGAACCGTCGGCCCTGAATCGGAACCGAGCCTGGCACCTCTATGGACCGTTGAACCTCGTCGCAATGCACGAGGCAGCGGGGCTACTGGTGGGCCGTCACGACTTCTCCTCCTTCCAAGGCCACCCGACCGACACGGACAGCCCAATCTGCGATCTCCAGCGGCTGGAGATTCATCAAGACACCGCCCCCTCTCCCCTCCCTCTCCCCCTCGGGGGGAGAGGCGAAGGTAAGGGGCACTTCGCGCATGCACTTATCCGGATCGAAGCTCAGGCGGATCGGTTTCTCAAGCAGATGGTCCGGGCGATGGTGGGAACGCTGGTAGAGGTAGGTCAAGGAAAACGGCCGCCCCAGTCTATGAAAGACATCTTAGCCGCGAAAGACCGCCGCTCCGCCGGCGTCACCGCCCCCGCGCAGGGGCTCTATCTAGTGCGGGTGGACTATTAAGAGGCCCGCTCCTGTGGCACGAGAAAGTCCGACCGCGTCCCATGCAGCCCAACGCTTTGGCGATCAGGCGCGGCGCGCTTCTCGCCGTCGCTTGGAACGGCGGGTTAGGCGTTGTGCGGAAACAGCCGGCGCAGGTGCACCGCGCAGCAGCCCTTCTGTGCTAAGGTCCTCGTCAAGGTCTGGCCAGTGGATGCCGTACCCCGCGGCGCATGGCTTCCAGTTGGCGCGTTGCTTCGACGTTCCAGCGAGCAGCCTCGGATACCACAGCAACGGCACGGAGATCGTCCGACCGTCCATCAGGTCAACCGTCAGCGTGTCGTCGGAAATGCGCACATCCCGGACTCTCTCGTCAGCGCTTAGTGCTAAGATGCCCATACCATGCCTCCAGCAGCTTCTCGTGGTGGTCTTCGATCAGGGTTCTAATCCGCCGCAGCTCGCGCAAGGGAAACCCAAAGTTCCGTGCCAACGCCAGAGGGTGCAGCCAGAACTTCGCCGACTTGTCATCGCGGTCGACATGCACATGCGGCGGTTCGTTCGGCTCATGACTGAAGAAATACACACGGTACGGACCGCTCCTCAAGACCGTTGGCACCGTGACATCCTACCACATACGTCGCGTGTCACCTAACGTCGTGCTCTGCGGCGGGCCTGCGCAGACGGTTGAAATGGCGCGGCGCTGACGGCCCGTCCGCAGCAGCTACGGGTTAGACCGTTCACGTGATGCATGTCGTTCCATTGACTCGGATGCCACTATGCTGCTCGGCGAAAATCCGTCCGGTAAGTTCGGGCATCCCAGAATCAATCCATTCCGAAAATCCACTATGGACTCGCAGCCCTTCCGCGCGAGGAAAGCAAGCAGCGAGTTTTGCGTATGTAGCTTGCAAAGTCTCCATGTGAGGCTCTACGAGCACAAAAAGAGCTGAGCCTATAGGTACGTTGTCTTCATGTGCTCTCAGCGCGGCTAGCAATCCTCTGTCGGTTTGGCACTCAAACGACATGCTGACAATAACGACCAGATCCGACCAGAGTAGGTAATTGAAGGCTTGGTTGGCTTCGTAAGTTGCCCTTCGGGCGCCGGCGCTGTCAGTTTCCAGCATGAACGGACTACGGTTCTGGAAATCACCGGGCTCGGCTGAGCCGTTGAAATGGTAGACCGATCCGTGGGTGCTAAGAAACCTTGGAGCCCAGCCTGGCCGATTGGCTTGGACCCAATTGTTGAGGTCTCGTTGGAGCAGGTAGTCCCAATTTGTGGTCATGAGCCTATGGTGGCCCTGATCCATTGTCCTTGTCGCCATTACTTCGAGTAGCCGACGATACGGTGTGTCATCTATCGGCAACCTGCTCATCTCATCGCGTATTGCGTCGATGATCATGGAGATGTGTGCGTCACGGGTGACACGCTCCGAAGCCAGGTTATCCTTCCATGCATTCGGAACAACCCACGGCAGTCCATTGGCGATGGAAGCCCCACGGCCAAAAAGCCAAGTACAACCTTGAGGCGCGGATTGGGGAGTAACTGAATTCGTCATCTGCATCTCGACAGCGCTATTTCGAGCGGTCTAACTAATAGGTATGCGGCAGACTACCATGCAGCATATCTCGTGACTCCGCGCGCTCTGATCGGAGCAAAACCTACTGCGAAGCCAGATAGTTGTCAACTTTTCGCATTGCGCTCCCTTCTGGGATAGGCTGCGAATCATGCAATCTATCCAGCTATCAGCCTGCAGTATATCTCCAGCGATCCGTTGCAGCCGAGAGCGGTGGCTTCACCGCGACAAGAACGGGGATCGGTTTGTGAGCGACCGATCCCCGTTCCACTCTCTATTTTCTCTCGGCTGGAAGGAGGGCCACAATATCTCAACCAGGCAGGGACAGTCTGGCTGATCCATTACCGCACCCTTTTTCGAGCGGCGGTTTGGTCTCCCTTCAACTGCGCGCATCGAGCGAGCACCGCCCTTAATGTAAAAATCCAGTCGTTCTTGTGTGCGGGCTCTGCGAGCACAGAAGGGAGACCAACCGCCGGCTCGCTCCTTTACGCTCTGTTAGCGTGGAGATTCTTTGTCGCGGTTGTCGAGCTTCTTGCGGAGGTCGATGATCTCGCGTTCGAGGGCTTCGAAGCGGTCGGCGATGGGATCGGGCAGGTTGATGTGGTCCATGGTGGCTTCGGGCAGCCGCTCCCCTTCGGCCTTAATGATGCGGGCGGGCACGCCGATCACCGTGGAATTGGCCGGGACTGACTTCAAGACAACCGAGTTCGCCCCGATCTTGACGTTGTCGCCGATTTTAATCCCGCCGAGAATCTTAGCCCCGGCTCCGACCACCACGTGATTGCCCAGGGTCGGATGACGCTTCCCGTGCTCCTTGCCGGTCCCCCCGAGCGTCACGCCCTGGAACAGCGTTACATAGTCGCCGATCTCGGCCGTCTCCCCGATTACCACGCCCATCCCATGGTCGATGAAGAAGCCGGTCCCGATCCTGGCGGCCGGGTGGATTTCGATGCCCGTCAGCCACCGCGCAGCATGGGAGATTACCCGCGGCAGGACCGGCACGCCCATCTTTCTCAGGCGATGGGCAATGCGGTAGGCCAACAGGGCGTGAAATCCCGCATAGGTGAGGATGACCTCCAGCTTGCTGATGGCTGCTGGGTCACGCTCAAAGACCGCCTGCAAATCTCGTTTAATGGCCTTGAACATCGCTACCTAAATAAGCTGACAAGTGAACAAGTGACCAAGTGGCAAGTAGGATTTCTTCAATCTCCCATATTTTCCGCTGCCTCAAGATGCCGGATAAAACCGAAGATGACCTTCGACACCTCCACGACTTGTTCCCGAATCCTCTTGAACTCTACCTCATCAAGATAGGCGAGGTCCCTTGCCACATAGAGGTGACTTCTCACTTCCCCCGCCGATCCTCTAGCCATGTAGAGGAATCTGACAAACTCGCGCCTGGAACCACGCTCAAACCCTTCGGCGATGTTCGACATACTTGAAACGGCTGCCCTGCGCAGTTGATCTCGAAGCGCCGGGTCTTTACGAAACCTTGCGTCATTCGTAAGTGCATACACCGTGAGGACAAGACCGCGAGCCAGTTGCCAAGCCTTGATGTCTTCAAACGCTTGTGCTTTCCCCATACTTGCAACTTGCAAACTTGCAACTTTGTCCACTTGTCAGCTTGTACACTTGCAACTTGTCAGCTCTTGATAAGTTCGATCAAACAGACTGCCTGGGCGGCGATGGCCTCTTCTCTTCCGATGGCATCGTCCAGCCCTTCGCCGCTCTTCACCTTCACGTTGATCAGCTCCCGCTCGACTTTCAAGACCTCGGCAATCCGCGCCTGCATGGCGGCGAGATGAGGGCCCAGCCTGGGTGCCTGCGCAATGATGACCGTATCCAGGTTCACCAGACGGTAGCCTTTCTTCCCGAGCAATCCCGAGACCTCCTCAAGCAGCAGCAGGCTGGAGATATTCTTATACCGAGGGTCGGAACTGGGATAATGCCTGCCCAGATCCCCCTCCCCCATCGCTCCCAGCATGGCGTCGCAGACCGCATGGACCAGCGCATCCGCGTCCGAGTGCCCTACTAATCCCTGACCGTGGGGAATCTCGATGCCGCCAAGGATCAGCTTGCGCCCGTTTCCCAATGGGTGAATATCATATCCCAGACCGACTCGCATACCACTCACTCCGTTCGTGAGAGCTGACAAGTGGCAAGTTTCAAGTGGCAAGTCAGACCTTCTTGTTACCTTGTCTACTTGTCAGCTTGCTCGCTTGTCAGCTTTTTTCCTCGCCGCCAGGATCGCCTCTCCGATCTTCAGATCCTCCGGCCTCGTGAGCTTGATGTTTTCCCCGTTGCCTTCTACGACGGCGACCGGATAGCCGAGCCGCTCCACCAGTTGTACGTCGTCGGTCCCATGAAAACCATCCAATTGGGCCCTTCGATGGGCCTCCTGAAACAGCGTCCGGCGAAAAGCCTGGGGTGTCTGCGCAAGCCAGAGCTGCCCTCGGTCCACCGTCTTTTCGATGAGCCCATCGGCGCCCACAAGTTTGACCGTGTCCCGCATGGGAATCGCCACCACCGCCGCCCCATGCTTCACCGCGGCCTCGATGACCCGACCGATCATATCCACCGTCAGGAAGGGCCGGACGGCATCATGGACCAGCACGATTTCCACATCCTCGCCCACCGCCTCGAGCCCGTGACGGACGGAGTCCTGCCGCTGCGCTCCCCCTGCAACGATTTTGGTGACTTTCTTGAAGCCGTGAGGTGTGACGATCTCCCGCAGGCAGAACTCTCGATCGGCCTCCGGGACGGCGAGAATGATTTCCGAGACGGTATCGGCGGCCTCCAGCGCCCGGAGGGAGTGGACGAGAATCGGCACGCCCCCCAACGTGAGAAACTGCTTGGGGAGGCTTCCTCCCATGCGAAGCCCCCGTCCGGCGGCCGGCACGAGGGCGACGGTACGATTAGCCACGCGCGACTTGGAGCTCCTCCTTTTCAGTTTCTTCTTTGAGGCGCGTGAAGATCATTCGCCCCGCGGTCGTCTGCAGCACGCTGGTCACGACGACATCGACGTTCCGCCCGATGCAGCGTTTGGCGTTGTCCACGACGATCATGGTTCCGTCGTCGAGATAGGCGACGCCCTGTCCGGCTTCCTTGCCTTCTTTCAGCACGAAGACCCGGATGGCCTCCCCGGGCAGAACAACCGGGCGCAGCGCATTGCAGAGCTCGTTGATGTTCAGCACCCGGACACCCTGCAGCTCCGCGACCTTGTTCAGGTTCAAGTCGTTCGTGATCACCTTGGCCCCGACCTTCTTGGCCAGCACCACGATCTTGGAGTCCACTTCCTTCACGTTGGGGAAGTCGTCGTCCACGATCCGGACATCGATGTCCACCATCTTCTGAATCTTGTTGAGGATGTCCAGGCCCCGGCGGCCGCGAGCCCGCTTGAGGCCGTCGGAAGAGTCGGCGATGTGCTGGAGCTCGTGCAGGATGAACTGGGGAACCAGAAAGGTGCCCTCCAGAAATCCGGTCTCGCACAGGTCCGCCACGCGCCCGTCAATGATCACGCTGGTATCAAGAATCTTATTATTGCTGGCGACCACAGTGTGTTCCGCGTGTTTCACCGACCCCGAGAGTTTTTCCTTCCCGAATTTGGAGCCCAGCATGATGCCAAGATACGGCAGCCCCAGCAGAAACAGGAGCCCGCTGATATGAAACAAGAACGCCTCCACATCGAAAATGACGCTGCCGACCCACTCGACCAGCCCGGTCAGCAGGAGCCCGATCGCCAAGCCCGCTGTGCCTCCCACCACGAGACCGAAAGACGCCCGCTGCAGCGCATACTCGGCGCCCAGAATGAGTCCTCCGGTCGAGGCCCCGATGGCAAAACCCACCCCCAGCATCAAGCCGGTCGGCTCCTCGGTGCGTATGAACAGCGCCATGCCGGCCGAGGCGCTCACGAGTACGAAGACGATTCTTCGCACCATAAGACCACCTCCCTTCGGTTGGCCATTATAGCATCAGCCTGCGCAAAAGCCAGACTAGGATTTCAACGTTACAAAGGTCGTGCGCCCTTGGCGCTTGATCAACAGCAGCACCGTCTCGTCCTTCCCGGTCTTCGCCGCGATCTTCTCATAGGTTTTCAGATTCGGCACAGGTTTTCGGTTCACTTCCAGGATCAGGTCGCCCTCTTTGAGGCCCGCCTCTTCGGCCACGCTCCCTGGGCGAACCCGGACGATGACGACCCCCCGCTCACCCGCCGCGAGCCCCAGGCGGCCGGCCAGGTCGCCGTTCAGCTCGCGGACGTCCAGACTGGAAAGGAGACCGGAGGGCTTGATCGACTCCCCTCCCTCTTCGCCGCCGGCTTGGGCTACGGTCTTGGGCTGCTCCGCGATGGTCACTTCCACCGTCCGTGGAGCCTTCGCCCGGATGAATTTCACCACGGCTTTTTTGCCCACCAAAGTCTGCGCGACATGGTTGCGGAGCTGGGTGGGATTCTCCACCGGCTTGCCGTCATACTCGACAATGACGTCCCCCCGTTCAAGTCCCGCCTTCTTGGCTGGACTATTGTCCAGCACATCGCTGACCAGCACCCCCTTGGGCTCCTCCAGGCCGAACTGCGAAGCCAATTCGGGAGACAATTCCTGTATCGACACCCCCAGCCAGCCCCGGACCACCTTGCCGCTCCGAACCAGTTGCTCCAGAATCGAGCGGACCATGTTGCTGGGGACGGCGAACCCGATTCCCATATTGCCCCCGCTCTGACTGAAGATCGCGGTGTTGATCCCAATCAGCTCGCCGCGCGCGTTCACCAAGGCACCTCCCGAATTGCCGGGGTTGATGGCGGCATCCGTTTGGATGAAATCTTCGTACTCCGCAATCCCCATGCTGGCCCGCCCGACTGCGCTGACGATCCCCAGGGTCACGGTCTGGGTCAGGCCAAAGGGGTTGCCCACGGCCAGGACGAATTCCCCGACTTCCAGCTTATCCGAGTCGGACCAGGGAATCGTGTGGAGGCCTTCAGCCTCGACCTTGAGCACCGCCAAATCGGTCTTCGAGTCGGTTCCGATCAGCTTGGCCTTGAACTCGCGCTTGTCGGACAGAAACACCTTGATCTCGTCGGCTTTGCTGACGACGTGGTTGTTGGTGATAATCAAGCCGGTCGGCTCCACGATCACGCCGGACCCCAGACTTCGTTCCTTCCGCTCCCGCGGGGCTTCGAAGCGCCGGAAAAACTCCTCCCCGAAGAACCGTCGAAACAACGGATCATCGAAGGGCATCGCGTGCGGCCCTTCCCCTCCCTTGCCGGTCCTGGTGGTGAAGATATTGACCACCGCCGGCGTGACCGCCTTCGCCACCTGAACGAAGTTGCGATCCCCGCCCACGTACGCCGCGGGAGGGGGCGTCGCCGCCGGCGTCAGCTTGAGCGGCGCCTCAGGGACGGCGTGACCGAACGGCAGCCAGCCCAGATCCGAGGCCGTCACGATCCCAATGACGATCCCCACGCCCACCAGCAGAAGGCCGGCAAGCAAGGAAGACCGGCGACGATGTTCCGGCTTGAACAACTCGTATCCGCCCATCACAAATCTCTCAACATCGCAGTTGCAAGGTCACACGTGGCCAGATTCAAGTGACAAGTGACCAAGTAGCAAGGGTCCGAAACTTGTTACTTGGCTACTTGCAACTTGTCCACTTGCACGCTTGGCAACTTGTCAGCTCTTTTCAATCTTCTACGGAATCTCCCCCGCATAGATGCCCATGACCGTGCGCAGGAACTTGATGGCCTCCGGCTTGGGGCGCTGGAAGGAGTTCCGTCCGATAATAGACCCGAAGCCGCCGCCGTCACGGATGGCGCGGGCTTCCTCAAAGACGTTCTTGTCGTCGCTCTTGGCACCGCCGGAGAAAATCACGATCCGGCGGCCGGCGAAGGAACTCTGCACCACGTGACGAACCCGCTCGGAAAGGGTCTTGATTGGAATCTGCTCGGCCTCGTAGACCTTCTTGGCTGCCGCCTGCTCCAGATGCGCCGTCGGCAACTTCACCTTGATGACATGCGCCCCAAGCTGCGCCGCGATTTGCGCCGCATAGGCCACCACATCCATCGCCGTCTCCCCTTCCTTGCTCAAGGCGGACCCGCGGGGGTAGGACCAGACCACGACGGCCAGCCCGCTGGCCTTGGCCTCCTCGGCGATCGCGCGGAGCTGCTCGTACATCGGGACGCAGTGGGACGACCCAGGATAGATCGTGTAGCCGATGGCGGAGCAGCCCAGCCGCAGCGCATCCCGGACGCTGCCGGTCACCGCCGGCAGCGGATCTTTATCATCGTGGAGGACATCGTGGTTGTTCAGTTTGAGGATCAAGGGGATCTGGCCGGCGTAGCGAGTCACCCCTCCTTCTAAAAATCCGAGCGGCGCCGCGTAGGCATTGCAGCCTGCCTCGATGGCCAGCTCAAAATGGTAGTGTGGATCGTAGCCGGGAGGGTTGGGGGCGAAGCTGCGGGCCGGTCCGTGCTCGAACCCTTGATCGACCGGCAGGATCACCAGACGGCCGGTTCCCCCCAGCTTGCCGTGGGAGAGCAGCCGCGCCAGATTCGTCCTCGTCCCAGGGTTGTCACTCCCGTACCAGCTCAGGATTTCTTTGATACGTTCATTCATCATCAACCTCCCTCAAAAAAGCTGACAAGCTGCAAGTCAAAAGCTGACAAGTGACCAAGTAGCAAATGACAAGTGTTAGACCCTTCGCTCAGCTTGTAACTTAGGCACTTGCGACTTGCGGGCTTGCCTTATTGAATTAACGCCGCTCCTGAATGAACTCCTCCGCCAACGTGACGTCGTCCCGGCTCCCGATGAGCAAGGGCACCCGCTGATGCAACGCCGTCGGCTTGATGCCCAGAATGTCCTGCGTCCCTGTGCTCGCGCGACCGCCCGCCTGCTCTACCACCATCGCCAAGGGGTTGGCCTCGTACAGCAAGCGGAGCTTCCCCTCCGGCTTCTCCGTCTCACCCGGGTACAGGTAGATCCCTCCGTCCAGAAGAACCCGATGGACATCCGCCACGAGGCAGCCGGAGTACCGGGCGCTGTACGGCCGTCCCGTCGCCTTGTCCCGGGCCTTGAGATAATCAAAGTAGCGGCGCGTGCCGGCCGGCCACATCTGGTAATTGCCTTCGTTTGCCGCATAGACTGTTCCTTTGGCCGGGATGCGGATGTGTTCGTGTGACAGCAGATACTCGCCGACGCCGGGATCCAGCGTGAATCCATGGACCCCCTGGCCCGCAGTGAACACCAGCATCGTGCTGGAGCCGTACATCAGATAGCCGGCGGCGACTTGCTCGCTCCCCTTCCGGATGAGCTCCGATTCGGACGGCAGCCTGGCCGCTCCGTCGTAGCAATGGACGGAAAAGATGGCCCCAAGCGGCATGTTCACATCGGTATTGGAAGAACCGTCCAGCGGGTCAAACAGCAGCATGTATTTGCCGTGCGGCCAGTTCTCCGGCAGGGTGACCGGCTTTTCCATCTCTTCCGAAGCCAGCGCGCACACGAGTCCGCTGTACTGGAAGACTTTGATAAACGTTTCATTGGCGATCTCATCCAGCTTCTTGACCGATTCCCCTTGGACATTGGTCCCTCCGGTCGTGCCCAAGATACTGATCAGGCCGGCGCGGCGCAGATCCTGGGCGATCATTTTCCCCACCAGGCCGATTTGAGCCATGAGGGAGGAAAACTCTCCCGTGGCGCCCGGATAGGCAGCCTGCTTCTGGATAATGTACCGCGTCAGGGTAAGAGGAAACGGCCCCACAAGACCCCTTTCTTCAGCACCGGCGATGTCGGCGCAAGGGAGGGCGTAATTATATCGGTTTTGGCCTTGACGAGCAATCGAAGCCGGTTGACTCACGGAACTCTTCACGGAGTAGTCGGCACTCGAAAGCCTTCTACCAAACGCGCCACGACAGACCCGATCACGACCTTGGCCTTCATCATCACCGGCACATGACGAGCGTCATTCGTCAGCCAGATCTGGATGTTCCCCTCGTTGAGAAAAATCCCTTGAAAAGGCATGATCGCAAGCACTCGGACGGTTTCCACCTCACCCCAGGGTCCCTTCAGCCGTTCAAGACCCTCGACCCGCACCTCCACCTTATAATTCTTCTTATCGTGGTGCACGGTGACCATCTGAGAAGAGCCCGGCACCAGGGACGGGAGGCTCCGGTAGTAGTAGAGGCTGGAGATCGAGTCGTGGATGCCGGGCGGGGCGGCCAGTTTGTCGGTCACGCCGTCCTTGGTGGCCGTGATCGTTCCCTCGGACTGGTGAAAGACCACGTCAAAGTCGTTTTTTCTCTTCCCTTCCCGCCTCCGGAAGACCATGCGTTGTGGAATTAGCGTCTCGGCATCGACGAGAGACTCCACTCGGTTATCCACCGGATAGAACCTGGACACGAATGGCGTGGAGGTCGCTGCGGTCAGGAGCCGGAGCGCTGCGCGGCCCTGGATCGGCGGCGAGTCCGCCACTTCCATGACGGCTTTGCCCGCCGTGATGTTCAGCCACGAGATGACATAGGTGAACCGTTCGCCGGGGGCGAAGGGGCGATCGCTCTTCACGGAGGGGAGCGGGGGCTGGGCCGTCGCATCGGAGAGCAGGCACGAGGCCAACAGAAGGCTGATGGCGAGCGAGAGGCCGGCAGACCCGCGCAGATGACCCTCCGGCAATGTCAAGACACCAACGTGTGTTTGGCCTGATCGAGTTCGGACTCGATCAGACAGCGGATGGCCGTCAGGCGCGCGGGGGATGACGCCTCGAACCGGAGCACAAGGGCCGGCTGGGTATTGGATGCCCTGATCAGGCCCCACCCGTCCTCGAAGGTCACGCGAACCCCGTCGATTGTGATGACATCGCGAATCCTCAGGCCGGCACCCTGCACGGTCTTGGATGCAGCTGCGGCCAGCAGGCGTCCCTGAACCTTCTTGACCAGATCGAACTTCACGTCGTCCGGACAATCCACCCGGATTTCAGGCGTCACGGCGGTGGCCGGCAGGTCGGCGATCAAGGACGAGAGCGGCTGTTCACTCTTGGCCAGGATTTCAACCAGGCGGCAGGACGCGTAGATCGCATCATCGTAGCCGAAGTAGCGATCCGCAAAAAACATATGGCCGGACATCTCACCCGCGAGCACCGCCTTCTCGGCCTTCATTTTGGCCTTGATCAGCGAATGGCCGGTCTTCCACATGATCGGCCGTCCCCCATGCTTGGCCACGTCATCGTACAAAGCCTGCGAAGCCTTGACCTCCGAGATAATCGTGCTCCCGGGACGAGCGGCAAGAATGTCTCTGGCATAGAGCACCATTAGGCGGTCCCCCCAGAGAATATGACCCTGCTCATCCACCGCGCCGATCCGGTCCGCATCCCCGTCATAGCCGATTCCCACATCCGCCCCGTTTCTCTTCACAGCCGCGATCAGGTCCTGGAGATTGTCCACAACCGTCGGGTCCGGATGATGGTTGGGGAACCGCCCGTCCAATTCGCAGTAGAGGCCGGTCACCCGGCACCCCAACTGCTCCAACGCTTCTCTGGCCAGGAGTGCGGCAGCCCCATTCCCGCAATCAATCACAACATGGAGGCGGTCGGCCTTCACGGAGGCAAAACTCTTCTTGAGGTAGGCCAGATAATCCGGGATGAGCGGGCGCATGGAGACTGCTCCTGCCCCGCTGGAGAATTGCCCCGCTTCCACTATTCTCCGCAGGTGCTGGATTTCTTCCCCATGAAGCGCGTCTTTGCCGACGCACAGCTTGAAGCCGTTGTACTCCGACGCATTGTGGCTGCCTGTGATCATCACGCCGCCGTCCACGGACAGATTGAAGAGAGAGAAATATAGGACCGGCGTCGGACAGACGCCGATGTCCAGCACACTGAGCCCCCCCGCAGTGAGGCCGCGAACGAGACGGTCCCGCAAGGCCGGCGAACTGGCCCGCCCATCCCGGCCGACGCTGACCGTTTTCATCCCATTCTGGCCGGCCAGGGTTGCAAAGGCCCGCCCAATCCGCTCAGCCACCTCTTCCGTTAATTCCTGCCCGACGATGCCTCGGATGTCATACTCGCGAAAAAGAGCCATGATTCCTCTTGGAGTGACCAAGCTGACAAGCGAGCAAGTTTCAACTTGGTCACTTGCTACTTGCGGACTTGCTTTTTCCCTTCGACGCGACGGCCGTAGTCGTCTTGCAAGCGCACGATATCGTCTTCGCCCAGGTAGGGTCCATCCTGCACCTCGATGATGTGCAGGGGGTCGGAACCAGGATTCTCCAGACGGTGCGGCGTATTCCGCGGAATGCCGGTGCTCTGTCCGACCTGCAGGTTGAATCGGCGGCGGCCACAGGTGACCCGGGCCGTTCCCGCGATGACCACCCAGTGTTCGCTGCGCTGATGATGCAATTGGAGCGAGAGCCGTCCCTTGGGATTCACCGTCACCCGTTTCACCTTGTAACCTGGTCCTTCTTCCAACACCGTATAGGAGCCCCAAGGCCGGAAGACGGTGCGGTGCTCAAGCTGTTCGGGCGCCTCCCGTTTCTTTAAGACCTCGACGATTTTCTTCACATCCTGGGCGCGGGATTTTGGGCAGACCAGGGTGGCATCCTGGGTATCCACCACGACCATGTCGGACAACCCGATCGTGGCCACCAGCCGGCGGTCTGCATAGAGGATCGAGTCATGACTGTCCATATCCACCACGTTCCCGCTGACGACGTTGCCCGCCTCGTTGCGCCGGGCCACCTCCTCCAGGCTGCTCCAATTCCCGACATCAGACCAGAGAAAGTCGACCGGGATCACCGCCGCACGAGCAGAACGTTCCATCACCCCATTGTCGATCGAGACCGACGGTACCCGCCGATACCATTGAGCGAAGGCCCCGGAGACCGTCATGCCCTCTCCCAGCCGGCCGATTTTGTGCATCGCCCGGGCCAGGACCGGCTGGTACCGTTCAATTTCACTCAGAATCGTGGCGGCACGCCAGACGAAGATCCCGCTGTTCCAATAATAGTTGCCGGACTTGAGGTAGCGGCCGGCTGTCCGGACATCGGGTTTTTCCACGAAGCGGGCCACCGGGTAGCCCACAAGCCCGCTGCGCGTTCCCAGCCTAATCCGTCGGTTTGGCTGGATATAGCCATAGCCGGTTTCCGGTCTTACCGGAGGAACTCCGAACGTCACCAGGCGGCCCTGTTTCGCGAGGTCCACCGACAAGGAGACTGACGTTTGAAACCGCCGGTTCCCCTTGATGACATGGTCCGCCGGCAGTACCAGCATCACGGCCTCCGGATCGCGGCGGACTAACTCGGTTGCGGCAAGGGCGATGGCAGGAGCGGTATTCCGCCCTTCCGGCTCAACGATGAAATTGTCCCGCAACTCGTCCTTCCACTCGCCCAGTTGATAGCGGATCGAGTCGGCTTGCAGCGGGGTCGTCGAGATGAGCACCCGCGTTGGAGACACGCATCGGAGGACCCGTCGCATGGTTTGCTGGATCAGGGTCTCCTCGCCGATGATGCGCAGCAGTTGCTTGGGATAGAGCGACCGGCTCAACGGCCAGAACCGGGTGCCGCTGCCGCCGGCTAGAATCACGGCGTAGAGATGAGGGTTCATAGCGTTATTCGTCGTTCATGAAACGCCGTTCGTGAAGAGTTGACGGTTATCAGTGTTCAGTTCTCAGTTTCCGGAACTGACCCTTCGAGATCCTCAGGGTCATGGTGAGCAGGGTCGAACCATGACAACTGAAGACTGATCGCTGAGCACTTCTTCACGCGTCACGTTTCACGGGTCTGTGCACCTGAGTCGCCAAGATGAGGTCCGCTACCTCACGGACAGCGCCATCTCCCCCCTTTTTGCGACACACGTAATGGACGACTCTGAGTATGGGCGGCAAGCCATCGGCAGGGGCAGCCGAAAAACCCACAGACCTGAGCGCCTCCAGGTCATTGACGTCATCGCCGATGTAGGCGACTTGCCGGAGGGTGAGATGGTACTTGGTCGCGAGTGCACGCAAGACAGCCAGCTTGTCCTGCACTCCCAGGTGAACCTCAGGGATCGTCAGTTTTTCCGCCCGGTGGAGGACCAGCTTTGTTTGCTCCATCGTAATCAGCGCCGTAATGAGCCCGGCATGCTGGAGCAGCTTGATGCCCATGCCATCGCGCGTGTTGAATTTCTTCCACTCATCGCCGGATTCTGAATAGTACATGCCGGCATCGGTCAAGACTCCATCGACATCCAAGGCAAAGAGACGGATCTGCTTCAGGATGGCCGTGAGGGACGATCGTGAGGGCATCCTGCGGCGGCCCTTTGATTGCTGTGTCAACATGCGCCCCCCTCGTTCAACGAACGGGCAGCGTACAGGGTTTATCCGGCAAACACGATTCAGTCCGCCTCGCTTGTCCGCTCAGCCACTCTTCGATCGCGAATCTGTCAGGAACCGAAGATCTGCCTCGACCATCTCTTGGACCAACTCCTGGAATTTCACCTGACAGAACCAGCCCAGCTTTTGCTTGGCCCTTGAGGCGTCTCCCAGCAATAGCTCCACTTCCGCTGGCCGGCGCAATTGAGGATCGACCACCACGTGATTCCGATAATCGAGTCCCAGATGCGAGAAGGCGGCTTCGGCGAAATCGCGCACCGAGTGCTCCTCTCCGGTCGCGATGACATAGTCCTCCGGCTCACCCTGCTGAAGCATCATCCACATGGCTCGAACGTATTCGCGGGCATGGCCCCAGTCACGCCGCGCATCGAGATTGCCAAGCCTGACCTCCTTGGCCAGACCAAGCTTGATCATGGCCGCATGAGAAGAAATCTTCCTGGTGACGAATTCGTATCCTCTCCTCGGAGATTCGTGGTTATAAAGAATTCCGCAAGAGGCCCTGATTCCGTACGCTTCTCGGTAGTTTCTCGTCAAATGAAACCCTGCCACCTTGGAGATGCCATAGGCGGAACGGGGATGAAAGGGGGTTCGCTCCGTCTGAGGCACCTCCGTCACTTTCCCGAACATCTCGCTCGATGCAGCAAAATAGAACCGGCAGCCCGGCGTACAGTCGTGAAGCGCAGCCAGGACATGGTGGGTCCCGTTGATGTTGGCATTGAGCGTGGAGAATTCGTCTTCGAAGGAGTAGGTCACAAAGCTCTGAGCGGCCAGATGGTAACATTCATCCGGCTCCACCATCCGAAAGACCCGATAGATGCTCGGCAGACTTTCCAGCGACGCCGCATGAAGGTGCAGTCGGTCCTTAATATCCAGGATGCGCCAGAGTCGGTGCTCGGGGTCTTCGATCGCCACCCGTCGGACGATCCCGTGCACTTCATAACCCTTTTCAAGCAACAACTCGGCGAGGTACGACCCATCCTGGCCGGTAATGCCGGTGATCAAAGCACGCTTCATGATCTCTCCTCTGGAGTCATGACCTCTCGACGGACACCGCGGACCGAACTTCGCGCACGAACCGCGTCAGGGCTCCCTTCCAATGAGGCATCGTGATCCCGGCACGGGCCAAAACCCGATTCGCCAGGACCGAGTACGGAGGGCGACGCACGGCGCTTCCCGATTCTCCGGCTGTAATGGGACTGACCGCGACCGACGCGCCCATGAGTGACACGATGGCGCAGGCGAATTCGTACCAGCTACAGTCACCTGCCCCGGTGGCATGGGCCACTCCTCGCACGTCCGTTTCTTCAGTCACTCGGGCGAGCACCGCGGCCAAATCGCCGGCATGCGTGGGACACCCGCGCTGGTCGGCGACAACCCGAAGCTCAGACGGTTCGGCCGCGCGCTGCATAATCGTTTTGACGAAGTTGTTCCCGTACCTCCCATACAACCACGCGGTCCTGACGATGAGCGTGTTGGAGCAAGAGGCCAACGCGCGACGCTCTCCTTCGAGTTTCGATCGTCCATAAGCATTGAGCGGGTTGGGCTTGTCTGTTTCTTCGTAGGGTGTTCCCTTCTGGCCATCGAACACGTAATCGGTGGAGAGACAAATCAGGCGAGCCCCGACCTTGGAAGCGGCCCGCGCGACCCTCTCGGTCCCCTCCGCATTGACGGCCATCGCCATGTCCGGTTCCTGCTCGGCCCGTTCGACATTTGTGTAGGCTGCGGCATGGATAATCACGTCAGGGTCTGCCTCGCGCACGTATTGCTCCGCATCGTCCTTGAGCAGGTCAAACTCGGGCCAGACGCCGAGCACGAGCCTATGCTTGTTGAGCACCAGCTGGAGCTCATGGCCAAGTTGCCCGTCGGCGCCCGTGATCAGGATGCGCATGGGATCCCGTCCTTCAGTCGTTTCCCGTACATCTGTTCGTAATAGGCTCGAAACTCCCCGGATTTGATCTTGCGCCACCATTCTTGATGATCCCGGTACCAATCCACGGTCGCCCGCAATCCGGTTTCGAACGGCACCGTCGGGCTCCATCCCAACGCGCGCAGGCGGCTGCAATCCACCGCGTAGCGGCGATCGTGGCCGGGCCGGTCTTGCACGAATCGGAGGAGCGTGGGCGGCTTGCCAAGGTGGTTCAGAATCGTCCCAGCAACTGCGATATTTTCTCGTTCATTCCCTCCACCGATGTTGTAAATGCCGCCGGGCTCGCCGTGGTGCAACACATGTTCGATCGCACCGCAGTGGTCAAACACCGACAACCAATCCCGACGGTAGCGCCCGTCCCCATACAGCGGGAGCGGCTGGTCATCGATCGCATTGGTGACAAAGAGGGGAACAAATTTCTCCGGGTATTGGTTGGGGCCGTAGGTATTGCTCCCTCTGGTGATCAACACGGGAAAGCCGTACGTTGCCCAGTAGCTTCGGACCAGCAAATCCCCTCCCGCCTTGCTCGCCGAATAGGGGCTCCGAGGATCGAGCCGATCGTCTTCTCTCGACGATCCCACCTCGACGCTTCCGTAGACTTCATCGGTGCTCACTTGCACAAATCGGCTCACGCCGGCCTTGCGAGCTTCTTCCAAGAGAACGCCTGTCCCGACCACGTCCGTCCTGGCGAACCCGCCGGGCTCCACAATGGATCGATCCACGTGCGTCTCCGCGGCGCAATTGATCACCGCCTCGATCCTGTGCTCCCTCACAATCCTCTCGACCGTTGTCGCGTCGCAGATATCCCCTTGCACGAAGACATAGCGGGCATGTCCCGTCACATCGGCGAGGTTCCCGAGGTTACCCGAATAGCGGAGGGCATCCAGGTTGACGACCGAATCCTGCTCGCTGGCCAGCAGGCGCCGCACGAGATGCGACCCGATGAACCCCGCTCCACCTGTCACCAGAATGCGCACGCCTTTACTCAATCTTGTTGGCACCGGTCTGGGCCACGAGCTGATTCGCCAGCAGCAGGGATTCGATGGTGCCTGCATCGGTCCACCATCCGTCCAGCACATCCCAGGTCAGTTGTCCCGCTTCGATGTAGGCATTGTTCACGTCGGTAATTTCCAGTTCTCCGCGACCGGACGGCTTGAGGGTCTTGATGATGTCGAACACTTGTCCATCGTAAAAATATATTCCCGTCACGGCATAGGCCGAGCGAGGCTGCGAGGGCTTCTCTTCGATCTTGACGACTTTCGTTCCGTCCAAAACCGGCACGCCGAATCGTTGCGGATCCTTCACTTCCTTGAGCAAAATCTTGGCGCCATTTTTTTGATCGCGAAACGCTTGCGCCGCCTTCAGGATATTCCCCTCGATGATATTGTCGCCTAGCACGACGCAGATCGGCCCCTGGTCCGCAAAATGTTCGGCCAAACGCAACGCGTCGGCGATGCCCCCCTCGCCCTCCTGATAGGTATAGTCCAAATGCTGCAATCCAAATTCCTTCCCATTGCCCAACAGCTTCAAGAAGTCCCCCGCGCTATTCCCCCCCGTCACGAGGAGGATATCTCGAATCCCGGCATTGACCAGGGTCTGGATCGGATAATAGATCATGGGCCGATCGTAGACCGGCAACAAATGCTTGTTCGTCACTTTCGTGAGCGGATGCAGGCGGGTCCCAAGACCGCCGGCCAAGACGATCCCTTTCATGACTCCTCCAAAACCATTGGCCTACAGCACCTTTTGAAAG
>VGXG01000013.1 GCA_016873395.1 Nitrospira sp.
CAAGCTTGCTAGAACCGCTCACTTCGATCAGATGTGAGCGGATAGGCACTTTGCCACCAGTAGGCTGAGATTCTTTGGTTGAATCTCCTCCCACACTCAACAGACATTCGTATGTTCGTTCAGAATCTCGTCCAGCAACCGCCGATCCTCCTCGCTCAGCAGCCGGTCCCGCAGCAGATCGGGCCGTTTCAGATAGGTACTGCGCAAGGCCTCTTTCCGGCGCCAGCGCCGGATCGCCTCATGGTTCCCCGACACCAGCACCTCCGGCACGGCCAGCCCCCGCACCTCCGGGGGACGCGTATACTGGGGAAAGTCCAGCAGCGAGTCCGCAAACGATTCGGCCAGGACCGACTCCGGGTCCCCGACCACGCCGGGGATCAGCCGCACCGCCGCATCGATCATGACCAGAGCCGGCAGCTCCCCCCCCGTGAGCACGTAGTCCCCGATTGAAACCTCTTCCGGGGCCAGACCGGTCCGAACCCGCTCGTCGATCCCTTCATAATGTCCGCACACAAACACCAGTCGGCGCCGCTCGTCCCGCAGCTCCTCCGCGACAGCCTGCGTAAAGGGCCGCCCCTGCGGGGAGGGCAGGAGCAGCCGGAGGTCGTCTCCATGCTCCTGGCGCAGCGCGCCACCATATTCTTGACGCAGTGCGTCAATCGCCCGGAAGATCGGCTCCGCTTTCATCACCATGCCGGCCCCGCCGCCGTAGGGTGCGTCATCCGCCACCTGGTGCCGATCCAGCGTATAGTCCCGCAAATTGCGGACACGGACCTCGAGCAAGCCCTTCTCCTGTGCCCGCTTGAGCATGCTCTGGCCCAGCACCGGCAGGACCATGTCGGGAAACAGGGTGAGGACTTCACAGCGCATCGCGCTCACGCCTTTTCCTCGTCCAGCAGCCCTTCAATCACCACCGTGCGCACCCTCAGGGTCTTGGCCGCTACGTCCACCGAAGCCACCGCGTCTTTGATCCCGGGAATCAGCAGCTCCCGGCCTGCTTGCTTCACCACAAACACCGGGTGGCCTTCGGTCTCCAAAACCTCTTCCAAGATTCCCAGCGTCCGACCGGCCTCATCCGACACGGTCATCCCGACCAGGTCGAACTCGTAATACTGCCCGTCGGGCAGGGGCGGGGCCTGGTCTCTCAGAATCTTGATGAAGCCTCCGCGAAACTGCGCCGCCTCTTCCGGCGTCGAGAGGGCCTCGAGGCCCAGCACATACCAGCCACGATCTTCCCGCACCCGATTGACGACCGTCACGATCGACCGCCCCGAGGGGGCCACGAGCGTCACCGGCTTGAGCATGAGCCCTTGGAACCGGCCCGGCACGTCGCTGAGCGAGCGGACCCGCACCTCCCCCTTGATGCCGAAGGATTTGACAATTTGCCCCACCGCAATCAGATCAAGCTCGTCGCTCACCAGGACCATACAAGCTTTCAGCCAGCAGCTTTCAGCCTTCAGCTTATTCAAAGAGACTTCTGTGCAGGCTGATGGCTGACTGCTGAGAGCTTCCCTTAAGAAGCCTTCGCCGCCTTCTTCCCTTCTTCGAACTGCTTCCACAGACCGGCCCGCCGGAGCACGGTCCTCACCGTCACTGAAGGCTGAGCCCCCTTCTTGAGCCAGTCCAGCACCCGCTCTTCCTTCAATTTTGCGACGGGCGGATTCTTCAGCGAATCGTAGGTGCCCAGCACCTCCAGGTAACGTCCGTCCCGCGGCTTGCGGGAATCCGCCGCAACCACCCGGTAGAAGGGCAACTTGTGCCGGCCTGCTCTCGTCAATCTCAAATGAACCGCCACTTCTGTTCCTCCTTAACAAAAAGTTGTGAGTTACCAGTCTTCAGTTATCCGTATCAAGAGATGGCTGACCACTGAGAACTGAATACTGAATACTGATCACTACTCTTCACATCGTCCGGAGTGCCTCGGCCAATTGTCGTCTGCCCCCACCGGCGGTCAGGGCCTTCATCATCTTGCGTGCAGTCAGGAACTGCTTGATCAGTCGATTCACGTCTTGCACGCTCGTCCCGCTGCCGCGGGCGATGCGCTTTTTGCGGCTGCCGTTGATGACCGTGTGGTCGCGCCGCTCGCGGGGGGTCATGGAGTCGATCATAGCCACCACGCGCTTGATCTCCTTCTCGGGCACTCCCCCGCCGGCCAGCTCCTTCAACCGCTGCCCCCCCGGGAGCATGCCCATAAGCTCACTCATCGACCCCATGCGATTCACCTGCCCGATCTGCTCGCGGAAGTCCTCAAACGTCAGGGTTTTGGCCGTGAGCGTCTTCTGGATCGTGTCAGCCTGCTCGCGTGAGTAGGCTTCCTGCGCCTTCTCGATCAGCGACAGGACATCCCCCATGCCGAGAATCCGGGAGGCCATGCGGTCCGGATGGAAGACCTCCAGCGCCTCCGGTTTTTCGCCGACCCCCAGGAACTTGACCGGCTTGCCGGTGGCCGCCCGGATCGAGAGCACGGCGCCGCCGCGCGCATCCCCCTCCACCTTTGTAAGAATCACGCCGGTCAAGCCCACGCGCTGGTCGAATCGTTCCGCCATGGTGACGGCATCCTGGCCGGTCATGGCGTCGGCGACCAGCAGCACTTCCTGCGGACCGACGGCCCGCTTAGCTTCCGCCAGCTCATCCATCAAGAGATCGTCGATGTGGAGGCGTCCGCCCGTGTCCAGGATCACCACGTCAAAGCCTTGATCCCGGCCTCGCTCCGCGCCCTCCGTGCAGATCCGCACGACCTCCGTTGACGAGACATGGCCCTGCGAAGCCGGTGCGGCTGCCACAATCCGGTGAACCGGCACGTCCAAACTGGCCCCCAGGCTGGCCAACTGGTCGCCGGCCGCGGGCCGCCGCGGGTCGGCCGCCACCAGGAGGACCCGGCGGCCCTGCTGCTTGAATAGCCTCGCGAGCTTCCCGCAGGTGGTCGTCTTCCCGGCCCCCTGAAGTCCCACCATCATAATGACCGTGGGCGGGATTGAGGAGAGGCTGAGCCCCGCCTGCTCCCGACCCATCAGGTCGCGGAGCTCCTCCCAGACCAGCTTCACGACCTGATGGCCCGGCGTCAGGCTCTGCAGCACCTCCCGCCCGACCGCCTTCTCGCGGACCCGGTCGATGAAACCCTTGACGATCTTGAAATTGACATCCGCTTCCAGCAGAGCCAGGCGGACCTCTTTCAGCGCCTCCGCGATGTTCTGCTCGGTCAGAACACCGTGCCCACGGAGGTTCTTGAGGATCTTCTCGAATTTTTGGCTGAGCGCCTGGAACATGGCGAAACGTTTCTACTCCCTGGAAAAATCTAACAAAAGAGCATCGAGCACTTTATCGAATCGGAGCGTGAAAAGTCAATGGCCGCTTAGGCGTGTGAGACGTGAATCGTGAGGCGTGAGTGACCGGAAAAAGTCGAAACAGTTAGGCTTTTCCGCCTTACTCCTTACACCTCACCCATCACGCACTTGTATTTCTTGACTTCCCTGAAACCTTTCTGTATGGTACCTCGCAATTTACCCTACGGTTTCACGCCGGGAGCCGATTGCATGAAAAAATCGCCTTGGGTCCTGCTCCTGTTCATCCTGGTAGGAGGACTACTCGGCGGAATCCTGGGCGAGATCCTGCGGGTCATGGCCCCGGCCGGCATGATTCAAAGTTTCTTCTCGACGGCAATCACGCCGGGTATCACTCCCCCGCTGACCATCGACTTGATCCTTGTGAAGTTCACCGTCGGGTTTATCCTCAAGATGAACCTGCTGACGTTTCTGGGCATCTTCCTCGGCATCTACCTCTACAAGCAAGCCTGAAGACGTCAATGGTCATCGGTCATTGGTAAATGGCACAGGAGATGCCCCTTTCTGTCCGTTGACCAATGACCCTTGACCAATAACCGGCTACGTGGCTGCTTCCAGTTCTCTGAGGCGCAAGGCGCGAATCCGGTCCCGCAGCTCGGCCGCCCGCTCGAACGCCAATTCTTTGGCGGCCACTTTCATCTCCGCTTCCAGCTTTTGAATCAGCTTTTCCGCCCCGTCGGCGCAGGAGTAGGCCGCCTCCGGCTCAGCCGCCAGATCCAACTGCACATAGTCCAACTCGGCCATCTTGTACTCCAGCTCCGGAATGCTCTTCTTCACGCTCTCCGGCGTGATCCCGTGGGCTCGGTTGTACTCGCCCTGCAGACCGCGCCGGCGCGCCGTCTCTTCCATCGCCAGCCTCATGGACTCGGTCACTGTATCGGCATAAAGGATCACCCGGCCCTCGCTGTGTCGGGCTGCGCGGCCGGCGGTCTGGATCAGGGACCGGTGGGAACGCAGGTAGCCTTCCTTGTCCGCATCCAGGATCGCCACCAGGCTCACCTCCGGGATATCCAAGCCTTCCCGCAACAGATTGATCCCGACCAGCACGTCGAAGACGCCGCGTCTCAGGTCCCGCACGATCTCGGCCCGCTCCAGCGTCTTGATGTCCGAATGGAGGTACCGGACCTTCACGTCCAGGTCGTGATAGTACTCGGTCAGGTCCTCCGCCATCCGCTTGGTCAGGGTCGTTACCAGCACTCGGTTCCCTCGGGTCGCTTCGGTCCGCACCTGAACCAGCAGGTCATCCACCTGCCCGCGCGCCGGCCGGACTTCGACCTCCGGGTCCATCAGACCGGTGGGCCGGATGATTTGTTCCACCCGCGCCGAGCCGGCATGGTCCAACTCATAGGGGCCGGGCGTGGCCGAGACATAGACCACCTGGTTGATGACCCGCTCGAACTCCTTGAAGGTCAGCGGCCGGTTGTCGAAGGCCGAAGGCAGGCGGAAGCCGTACTCCACCAGGCTTTTCTTGCGCGACCGGTCCCCTTCGTGCATCCCCTGCACCTGCGGGATCGTCGCGTGGGACTCATCAATAATCATCAAAAAGTCTTTCGGGAAATAATCCAGCAGCGTCGGCGGAGGCTCGCCCGGCGCCCGCCCGCTCAGGTGGCGGGAATAGTTCTCGATGCCGTGGCAGTAGCCCATGGCCCGGATCATCTCCAGGTCGAATTTCGTCCGCTGCTCGATACGCTGGGCCTCCAATAACTGATTGTTGGCCTTGAAAGAGGCGATGCGCTGGTCCAACTCCTCTTCGATTCCGTTCAGAGCCCGCTCGTACCGGTCCGGCGCGATCAGATAGTGGGTGCTCGGATAGATCGGCACCTTGGGCAGCCGGTGCAGCGACTTGCCCGTGAGCGGGTCAATCTCGTGGATCGCATCCACCTGGTCGCCGAACAGCTCGATCCGCACCGAGTTCGCATCGGAGGAAGCCGGGAAAATCTCGATCACATCCCCGCGCGCCCGGAACGTCCCCCGGTGAAAATCCGTGTCGTTGCGCGCATACTGAATCTCCACCAGCTTCGCCAGAATCTGCTCCCGCCGGATCTCCATCCCTTCTTCCAGATAGAGCAGCATGTTGTGGTAGACCTCCGGCGAGCCCAGGCCGTAGATACAGGAAACCGACGAGACGATCAGCACGTCGTTCCGCTCCAACAGCGACCTCGTGGCTGAGTGCCGCATCTGGTCAATGGCGTCGTTGATCGAAGCATCCTTGGCAATGTACGTGTCGGTCTGGGGAATGTAGGCTTCCGGCTGGTAGTAGTCGTAGTAGGAGACGAAGTACTCCACCGCGTTCTGCGGGAAGAAGGCCTTGAACTCCTGGTAGAGTTGCCCGGCCAGCGTTTTGTTGTGGACTAAAACAAGCGTGGGCTTCTGCACCTGCTCGATCAGATTGGCCATCGTAAAGGTCTTGCCGGAGCCGGTGACCCCCAGCAAGACCTGATGCTTTGTGCCGGCAAGGACTCCGGCCGTCAGCTTCTCAATAGCCTGGCCCTGATCGCCGCAAGGCTTGAACGGAGCAACCAGCTTGAAGGGATTGACCGCGGGCATGTGAAATCTCCGCGGTCATCTTACCACAGGGCGCTTTGCTTGACAGTACGGAGGGTCGGGCAGGCTAAAACTCTTGACGCAAACAGACCGCAGTGACATGCTCGGTGGTGTGATGGTCCGTTTCCATCCCCACGCACTTGAACGATTAGTCGAGAGAGGCACGACCGAGGAAGAAATCGTTGTCACAATCCAGAGCGGCGAGCAATTTTCAGCCAAGTTCGGACGGATAGGATTCCGAAAATCCTTCCCGTTCGGAGCAACCTGGCGCGGGCGTTCCTACAGTACAAAGGAAGTAGCGGCATTCGCTGTGCGGGAAAACGGAGACTGGCTTGTGATTACAGTCATGACGCGCTATTATTGACTTCGATAGAGTTCGATCGGAGGCCTCTCATGAAGCTCACATACGATCCCCGACACAATATCGCGTACCTCCGCCTCCATACTAAGTCGGCCGAGGTCGAAACTATCCGTGTAAGCGATGAAGTCAATATTGATTTGGCTCCCGATGGCACGGTCTACGGCATCGAGCTGCTCAATGCGAATGCCCAACTTCGGCAGGAAGACGGTGACCGGCTCGTTATGCTGAATGAAGTCACCGGCGAGCGCGCTGAGGTCAAGCTCCCGCTTTCCTAATCATCTTGCCCGATTTCCTGCCTTCTCCTGAGTCTTACAGACCGAGACCGCCGCGATCTCAACGTACTCCTCCCCTCCCCCTCGATAAAGCATTCAAGGGTGAACGCTAGCGCGATCGCAGCCTCTGGTACATCCTGGCCAGGCCGAAGAGCAAGCCGACCGGAAGCCAAATCCACTGGAACTCACTAACCAGGACTTCTACGCCGCTGGCCGTGAGGAACTCCGGCAGTCCGATCGGCGACACTTTGACGGGCCGCCAGGGGAGAAAGTAGCGGCTCTCGTCGAACGGGGCGAAGAAGGCCACGCCCAAGCCGCCGTCAGTCATGGCATCCAGAAAGCCATGCGACGCGGTCACCAGGAAAAAGTACGCGAGCAATCCCCACCACCCCCGCGAGGACTTCACAAATTCAGGGAACCCGCACCGCACAACGATCAAGCTCAGCAACAGGGCGAAGGAGAGGGAGTGGGTGAAGCCGCGATGACCCCAGAAATGGCCATAATCAATGCCGAGCGCATAGCCGAAGACATCTACATCCGGGAAGATGGAACAGAAGATGGCAAGGCCCCAGAACCGCCGAGACAGAGCTCCCTCGGCATAGGTGCGGCCTAAGGCAACGGCTACCAGGGCATGGGAAAATTCTGACGCCATCAGACTTCAGGCAACAAAGCCGCGCGCAAACTCTTGAGGCAATCAGTAGGCGGCGGGGGGCGAGAGGGGCCGCTGGGAGAAGAGCTGCACCGCGTCGAAGTTGTCGAACCAGATCGTGGCATCACCACTGGTCACCAGCCCGATCTGTCCGGCCCCCAGCCTCTTGTCCCAATGGGTAAAGGCAATCTGCCCGTCAAAGGAGATTTCCAGGAAGTCCTTGCTGAGGATGGTGTTGTGCTGCACCCGCAGGAGATGCCACTCCGTCTTCCGGCGCTTCACCGGCTCACGGCCGATCACGGTGACCTGCCCCTCCACCACCTGGACCACTTCCAGACTATCGGCGGCCAGGTCCACGATGGCCGCATAGAAATTGCGCGCATCCTTGGCCCGAAAGACAAGCCCGGCTCCACCGCGAGGACCTTCAGAGGCCATCTTCACGCGCACGGCCAGGTCGGGATACTCGTAGGTCAGCCCGTTGACCAGCAACATCTGCAGACAGCCCGGCTGCTCGGCACTCCCGGCGCCAGGGCAGGACGCATGCAACGTGAGCCGGTTCGGCACGGACGGCGCCTGAGGATCGGCCTCAACTTTCCACGTCCCCATCTGACCCTCTCCAAGCATGACGGCCGAGAACCCGGCCGGCGCGTCTCCCGACTTATCCTGGTCGAACCGCCAGAAGTGGCGGAGATCGGGGGAAGCCTGCTCGGCCAGGAGCGGCGCCTCAGTCACGACGGCCCAGATCAGGATGAACGCCGCCAGCGATCCGGCCACATTTACCAGGCAATTAGATCTCAATAAATAATTCATTTTATCAATACCTTAAGATGTTATGTGAAAGTTAAACATCGGCCATGATTTCCATTCGCAAGGCCTTGTTTTCCTCAGGCTCCCTTGGCCGGCGCGGCAAGGGCGCGCAGGCGCGCCACATGCTCCACGTCTCCCAGCACGACCATCGTATGCCCGCGCATCAGCCTGGTCCCCGCCGCCGGCACATACTGGAACCGGGAAGCGCCCGGCTCCTGAATGGCCATCACCAACACCTCCGACCGAGCGATGCTTTCGTCCTGCAGGGTCTGGCCGACCAGCGGGCTTCCCGCCTCGACCCGGACGTCCTCGATCCGCATGTTCTTATCCAGGTCGCGCAGCATCAGGTCCAGGAAGCTCACCACCGTCGGCCGCACCATCTCGCTCACCAACCGCATGCCGCCGATGAACTGCGGCGAGACCACCGCGTCCGCCCCCGCGCTTTTGATCCGCTGCGAAAACTTGACATCCTGCGCCTGCGCCACGATCCGGAGCTTGGGGTTGGCCAGCCGGCAGGTCATGGCCACCACCAGGTTGTCCCGATCGTTGGCAAGCGCGCACATCACGCCGGCCGCCGCCTTGATCCCCGCCTTCTCCAGCACCGCCTCATCCGTGGGGTCGCCCGCGAGGTACAGCAGCGGTTTCGTCGCGGCCAGCTTCTTGAGCTGCTCCTCGTCCACGTCGATCGTCACGAAGGGGCGTTTCGTCGCGATCAACTCCTCGATCACGTACAGTCCCACGTCGCCCATGCCGCACACGAGGAAGTGGTCCCGCAAGGCCGCGATGTTTTTCTCCATCTTACGCCTCCCGAAAATTTCCTGTAGCTCCCCTCCCACGATGAAGGCGGTCATTTCGCTCAGCCCGTAACCCATCGTGCCGAGGCCGAGCACGATCACCAGCATCGTGTAGACGCGGTCCGCCGGCGTCGTCACCGGCACGAACTCTCCGTAGCCTACCGTGAACGTGGAAATCACCGTCATGTACAGACACTGGAGGTACCCGATCTCGGACCCATCCGGATTCGTGCGGCCCTGATTGATGACCCAGTACCCGGTGGCGAGGGCGAAGTTCACGCCGACCAGGATAACGAAGGCAATGAGCAGGCGGCGGTAGCGCGTCATAGGACGCGGCGAGTGTAGCGCGGGATCAGCGGAAAATCCAGCGTGGCTATTTCTTCTCCCAGGCGGCGGCCAGAACGGGATCGAGCGCGGCGGGCATGGCGGGCGGCAGGTTGACCTGGCCGCTGGACGTCGGGGGCGCAAACGCCGCCATCGCCTGACAGCTCTTGCTTCTTCCCAGTCCTGCCACACGCCATAAGCCATATGCTCTTCTCTTCCCGCCATACGCTATACGCCATAAGCTCTTGGTTTTCCGCCATTCATCACCCAGCACTCCCCCCCCACTCATCACCCATCACCCATCACCCATCACTCAGCACCAGCCAGACAGTGGCTTTGATTGGTGATTTCGGCTAGACTGCTTCTGCCCGACCACGCACGAGATTGGCATGCCTGAATATTCTAAGCCAAAGCGCGCCGCGAAGATCCTGCAAACTGCACCGTATAAGTACCCCGAAGCCAACCCCAACGCACACTTCTTAAGTGGGCCGGGCTTATTGAGAGCACAACGAGGGATGCGCATGATTCGGATCGCGCTCGTGTTTGCTGTGCTGGGTACCCTCTGGTTTTCATCCGCCCCTGCCCGGACGTTGGTCCTGGATGGAGCCTTATCGTCGTCGTTTCACATCAAGGACCAGGCGGTGCTGGGGATGCCGGGCGGGCCGGGCGGGCAGGCGTTGATTAATCAGTTCAATTATCACCTGGTCCCGCCGCCGTCCGTCGCCACCAAGACGTCCAAGCAATCGGTCCTCAACTTTCGCTATACGGCCACGCCCCCTCCCAGCTCGGTGCAGGAGAAAACCGATCCCTACGGCAACCGGTTTCTGGCATTGACCTGGCAGAATCCCTCGGGCGAAGTGAAGATCGTGAGCGAGTACGACGTGAAGGCCTCCGTGGAGTTCGCGCCGGTCGCCAGCACCGCCCCCTATCCCCTGCCTCCTTCCGCCATTCCCGCCGACGCCGCACCCTACCTGAAGCCGTCGGAGCAGGCGCAATCGGATGACAAGGAGATCCAGGCCCTCGCTGCGCAATTGGTGAAGGGCGCCGAGACGGAGGGAGCGGCGGTCACGCAGATTCTCCACTGGGTGGTGGACCACCTCCACTATCAACTGGACCCGGCCGGCTACGACGCCCTCACGACCAAGCGGGAAGGCAAGGGGAACTGTCAGAATTACTCGCACCTGGCCATCGCCCTGCTGCGCGCGGCGGGCATCCCGGCCCGAATGGTCCGGGGACGGACGTTGGAGAAGCCCTGGGAGGTGGATGAGGACAACGGCCGGCGGCGCTGGACCAGCCGCTGGGCGGCGGGGCGCCATGCCTGGCTGGAGATTTATTATCCCGACCTGGGCTGGCTCATGTATGACAGCCAGGCCTATCACCTCTTTGTCTCAACCCGGTTCATCCGGATGGAGGTGGGCCCGGACAACAAAGCCGTCCATACCGATGGCCTGTTGACCTGGCGGAGCCGGAGCGGGGCCGAGCCGAAGATTCTGGACATGCGGCTGGAGGCCGAGTTCACGCAGGATCAGGATGTGGTCAAGGCGCAGAAGGTGGAGCAGGCCCCGCAGAAGCTGCTCTACGCAGCCGCCTTGGCTGCCCCTGTGTCACGACCAGCGCCGCCTCCTCCGCCTGCTCCCAAGGTGACGCCGCCGGCCCCGCCGCCTGCGCCTGCCCGTCCTGTTTTACGCCTGGATCAACTCGACTTTCCGGTGGCGTTTGGGAATCTGGAGTTTCCGCATGAGATTCGCCTGTTCGAGCCGGTCAAGGCGGAAGGCGGTGACCGGTTCTCGCTGGAACAGAACTACATGGTGGAGACCGCCGAGTACGTCACCGGCGACATGCTCTATGCCCAGGCGCTGGAGCCGGAGCGGCCGGTGCTGGTCACCGATTTCTCGCTGGCCCTGCACCGGTTCGGCGGGGAGAGCGGCGCGCTGTGGGTGGAGCTCTACGAGGACGGCGGGGATGGACCGGGCAAGCTCGCGGCCAAGAGCCGGCCGGTGCCGGCCGCCGCGATCCGCACGCCCTCCAACCGCTATGACTGGGTGGTCTTCTCCTTCGAGGGGATGAAGACGGTCATGCAGGCCCAACGGTACTGGATCGTGCTCAAGCACCAGAGCGATGCGATCGTCAACTGGTTCTATCTGTACGGGAAGGTCGTCAGCCCGGAGGACGGCACGAGGGCGAGACCGCTGGCTGCATCAGGGCCGGTCTGGAATCAGATTCTGAACATCGAGTTCAACTTCCGGCTGCGGGGCCTGATCTCGCTGAAGAACTGAGTACAGCGGCTGGACGTGCGACCTTACTGTTGCGGCCATTCCCGGTTGGATTTCTTGAGTTGGATGATGTCCTGTTGTTGACGGTCCCGCTCCGCCCGGATTTTCTTCATCCGCTTCCAGCGGCCCCAGGTCCACCAACGCAGCTTCTCGGCGAAGGTCACGGTCGGCGTCGGAGCACTGCCGACGGGAGAATGCTGGAAGTCATAGCCTTTCCCTTTGTCTTTGCCCTCCAGATATTTGGTGTAGATATCGGGAAATTGTCCGTCGTCGCTCATCGTCTTCCTTACCTGTCTCTGTGATTCATTACCCCGGCAGACCAGTGTACTGCAAGTGCATCCCAATTGCTCCTGGGTAGCCCAGATGGTACTCTGCCATCCCAAACAATGCAACGAGCTTGGTCACGATGTTCTTGAGACGCTCCCTCACCTGCTGGCTCATCCTAGCCCTTCTCTGCCTGCTCTTCCTTGCAAGCCCACTGTTCCTCCGCACCGCCGAGCCGGGCACTGACGAGCCCGGCCTGGCCAAGGCCCTGGCCCTCGTCTCCGGCGAGCGGATGCTGGCGGACGTGCGGCGGCTGAGCAGCGAGGAGTTTAACGGACGCCAGACCGGCACGGCGGATGACTTCCGATCCGGGCTGATGGTGGCCGAACGGTTTCAGTCCTTGGGCCTGCAACTCACGCAGTTTATGTCGGCCCGCCTGGGGGTCCAGGGCTGGGCCATGCCGGAGCCGGTCACGGTCACGCAGATCGCCGACCAGGCCCTGCTCCAGCTCTACGTCGGCCTGGACTCCCTTGTCGCCCAACTGGGAACGGATTATCTCCCCATCCTCGACTCCCCGTCCGTCAATGTGATCGCGCCGGTCGTCTTCGTGGGCTACGGGATCTCCGACCCGGCCAGGGGATTCGACGAATATGAAGGCCTGGACGTGCGGAACCGGATCGTTCTCTTCCTTCGGGGCAAGCCGGATTGGTACCCCGATCCGGTCGCCACGGCGGACAAAGAACGGACGGCCCGTGAGAAAGGCGCTGTCGCGTTCCTCCTGGTCACTGGCCCGATCGTCCCTGCCTACGAAGCCCGGCGCGGCTTCGGCACCGCGCCGATGGGCTCTTACAGCGGCGTGGGCGGTGAGCGGCCTCTGCCCGGCGCGTGGATCACGCCGGCCCTGGCCGAACGGCTGTTCGCTCAGCCGCCACGGTCTCTCCGCGAGGCGCAAGAGCACTTGAACCGAACCAGAACGCCGCGATCCGGCTCCACCGGGGTCCATGCCCGTCTCTTATGGGAGAGCCGGCAGGCTCCCGGCACTCTCTACAATTTCCTGGCCGTGAAGCCCGGTGCCGATCCCCGGCTGGCGCCGGAGACGATCGTGATCGGCGCCCATCGAGACCACTTCGGCCGGCAAGGCGGAGTGTTGTTTCCCGGCGCGGACGACAATGCCTCCGGCACCGCCGTGTTGCTGGAGGTCGCGCGGGTGCTGGCGGGGGTCCCGCTGAAGCGGTCGGTCCTGTTCATCTCGTTCAGCGGCGAGGAGCAGGGGCTGCTGGGGTCCCGGTTTTATATCAATCGTCCGGCCCGGTCGCTGAGCCAGACCCTTGCCATGATCAACGTGGACCACGCGGGCGTCGGCAACGGGAAGCTGACGGTGGGCGTGACCGGGTTGCACAAAGAAGCGGCCATGGAAGCAGGCCGCCGGGCGGATTTAGCGGACCGGATCGAGGTCTTCGGGTTTTTCCCCGGCGGCGATCACGTCCCCTTCAAGGAGGCTGGCATTCCGACCGTGACCGTCGTCAGCGGCGGGGCTCACCCACATTTTCACCAACCGACCGACACGGCTGAGACGGTCAAGCCCGATATTCTGGAGGCCGCGGCCCGCTATGTGCTGGCCCTGAGCTGGCAATTAGCAAACGCTCCATAATGGAAGCTGAAGAACCGTGAGGGGTGAGGCGTTAGGCGCAATAAGGAGCGAGAAGTTCCACCTCACGCCTAACGTTTCACGCCTTACGTCTGTTTATGGGATGTCTTCAGGGTCGAAGATGCCGGACTGGATGCGCGGCAAGGGGGGAAGCATTTTGGGGGCAGGAGGAAAGACCGTTGCCGACGAGGACTGGACAACGGTTCCTGATGAAGATGAAAAACCCGATTGGTTGCCTCCGGAAACCAAGCCGATGCTCAACTGAGGCCCCAGGGTCATGATCGCCCCGCTCCAAGCCTGCCCGCCCGGCACCCGGAAGTTGTAGGATTCGAAATTGGGGGCAGGGTTGTACATATAGCCCTGCGTGCCCTGGTTGTCCACGTAGAGGTTGCCGGGCCCGGTGAGGTTGAACAGGGGCGCCACGCCGCCGTTAAGGCCTCGAATACCGGAAACAGTCTGGCCCCAAGCCGGAGCATGGAGGGCCAGGATGACCGCTGAGAGGAGCAACGCTCGCTTGACCATGTACGGCGCCATTTTAGATAATCGGTGACAGTCCAGGGCAACTACAGTATAGTATGGCCCCATCAAGGCGATTTAGCAAGGGGGATCGTCATGTTGATACCAGGTCGGTCTCATCGGCCGTTCCCATGGATGGGCGCAGTCTTCGCGGTTGCCCTCCTGCTCCCGCTGGCCTACGTCGCAGGTGCTGATCTGCCGGAAGGGGCGCAGGCGGCTCGAAAGGAAGCCGTCGCCTTGGCGGACATCGTCTTGCGCGCACTTCAGAACAACCTGGATATTTCCGTCAGCCGCCAGACCAGAGACAGCCGGCTGACTGACATCGTCTTCGAGCAGGCCAAGTTCGATCCGACCTTGAGCCTCAACGGCCAATATAACCGTTCTATCACGCCGTTGAACCGGCCCCTCTTCGGCTTGACGGGATCAGATCTCACCAAGATCCAGAAATTCGATCAGAACTCGGGCTCGGTGACAGCCGACCTCACGCAAAACCTGCTCACCGGCGCCAACTACGACTTGAACTACAGCCCCTCGCGGACCTTCGTGGCTGGGCCGCAGACCTTCCTGTTCAACCCGGGGTGGCAATCCGGCCTGGCCCTCACCCTCACCCAGCCGTTGCTGCGCAATTTCGGCACGGACATCAATCGGACTTTCATCAAGGTCGCCCAGAACAACGCCAAGGTCGAGGAGCATGTGTTTTTCGACCGGGTGCTGACGGTGATCGCGACGGTTGAGCAGACCTTCTGGGAATTGGTCTTCGTCAATGAAAACCTGAAAGTCGCCCAGGCGGCGCTGAAGGCCGCGGAAGAGCTCCTGGCCGCCAACAAAGCCAAGGCCAAAGCCGGCGTCATGGCGATCGTGGACGTCCTCCAGGCCGAGGCTGCCGTGGCGTCCCGCGTGGAGCAGGTCTTGATTGCGGAGAAGGCGATCCGCGACCAGGAAGACCAACTGCGCCGCCTCTTGAACCCGTCCGAAGAGGAGCTTCGCCAGGACGTGCGGCTCGTTCCGGTCGACCAGCCGGTCAAGACTCTCGAGCCGATCAGCCTCCAAGAGGCCATCGATGTGGCGATGGAGCGGCGCCCGGAGATCCTCCAGGCCAACAGGAACATCGAAACCAGCGATCTCAACGTCAAGTTCGCCAAGAACCAGCTCCTGCCCAACCTTTCCTTCCAGGGCACCTCCGGTCTGTCCGGCCTGGGCCGAGACGCGAGCGACATGTTCACCAAAGGCGCATCGGGAGACTTCTACAATTACGGCGCGGGGCTGGTCCTGAGCATTCCGTTGGGAAACCGCTCGGCCATCAGCCAGTATAACAAGCGGCAGATCGAGGTCAGGAATGCCCAGGCTTCGTTGCAGAGCGTCCGGCAGCAAGTGATCGTCGCGGTCCGGGAGGCGGTGCGGCGCGTCCAGACCGATTTCAAGCGGATCGAGACGACGAGGTCCGCCCGCATCATGGCTGAAAAGCAGCTCCAGGCCGAGCGGGAACGGTTGAACGTGGGACTGAGCACCACCCGCTTCGTGCTGGACTTCCAGCGCGACCTGGCCACCGCCCAGGGGAACGAGTTGCGGTCGGTCGTGGACTACAACAAGTCCCTGTCCAACCTGGCCAGGAATAAAGGCACGACGCTCGAACGCTACCACATCGAGCTCCAGTGAAGCTCCCCGCGCTTCCGCGCAGGGCATTCTGGCGAAGGAGAGTAACCTCCGGGTCCCGACTCGGATGACCGAGCGAGCGGAGGACCAGGACGCAGAGCGGCTTGCCTGGCTTGCCTTCCTCCCGGTTGCGGCAACTCTCCTCTACTACGTCCTCCCCACCGGCCTTCAACACCGGGTCATGCTTCAGTTCCTCCCCCAAGCCCTGGCTTACCTGGGTCTGGCCATCTGGGCCAAGCACAACCACGGCATCGTCACCCGCCTTGGGCTCGACCCACCACGATTCCGGCAGGGACTGGGCTGGGGCTTGACGACCGGCCTGACGCTGGGCTCGCTCAATGCGTCGGTCATTCTCTGGATCGTGCCCTGGCTGGGCGGCGATATCACCTTCCTACGCGAGACCCCCCATGCCCGCATGCCGACGTTCCTCATGCTGCCGTGGGCGATCGTCTTCATCGCCGTCTTCGTGGAAGTGAACTTCCGGGGGTTCCTCCTCGGGCGGCTCACGGCCCTCTTCCGGTCTTCGCCCGGCCTCTCCTTCGGAGCCGGCTCCGCCATGGCTGTAGCCGGCTCCTCCCTCGCCTTCTCCTTCGACCCCTTCATGGTGGCCACCTTCAAGCACCTGCACTGGATCGCCGTCTGGGATGGTATGGTATGGGGGATTCTGTGGCTGCGTCTCAGGAACCTTTATGCCACGATCGTGGCCCATACGGTGGAAGTCGTCATCATGTATTCGGTTCTGAAGGCGACCTTGGAATAGAGTCCATCAAGTCTAAAAGTTCGAAGGTCATAAAGTCACCGGGCTTGACGACTCTCGGACTTTCGGGCTTGATAAACTTGAGATGCCGTCTTGGACTTTCGAACTTTATAGACTTTCTGACTTGTAGACTGCTTCCATGAACCCCTCCTTTTCCAGCTATCTGGTCAACGAGCCTTTCGGCGATCCCGGTCTGTACGTGGAGATCCGATGGGCCAGACGAGCGCTGCTCTTCGATCTGGGCGACAACACGCCTTTGAGCCCAACTCGGCTCCTGAGAGCCGGCGATCTGTTCATCTCCCACCAGCACATGGATCACTTCATCGGCTTCGACCGGGTCCTCCGGATCGCGCTCGGTCGCGGCAAGACCCTGAGATTGTTCGGTCCGCCCGGCCTGATCGCCAATGTCACCGGGAAATTGCGCGGTTATACCTGGAACCTGGTGGATGGCTACCCACTGACGATGGAAGTCCGCGAGTTCCACCCTCAGGAAACCAGGTTTGCCCTCTTTCGCGCCAGCGAGGGGTTCCAGCCTGAGGAGTCGCCTCCTCAGGCCTGTTCTCACCAGCCGCCGACAGTCCCCTTTCCGGTGCTGAAGGACCCCATGTTTACAGTCCAGGCGGTCTCGCTCAACCACCGCATCCCCTGCTTCGGCTATGCGCTCCAGGAGCAGTTTCATGTCAACGTGAACAAGGAGCGGTTGCATGCGGCAGGCCTGCCGGTCGGCTCCTGGCTGAAAGAAGTCAAACAACACCTCTGGGAAGAACGGCCGGATGGCTTCCGGTTTACGGCGACGCTCTACTTTGAGCATCGCCGGGAGGAGCGCGAGTTCATGCTCGGCGAGATCCGCGACCGGTTCGTCACGATCACCCGCGGGCAGAAACTCGCCTACGTCGTGGACGTGCGCTACGACGAAGAGAACGAAGCCAAGATCGTCGAGCTGGCCAGGGGCGCGGACGTTTTCTATTGCGAGTCGCCGTATCTGGAACGAGATTCAGAGAAGGCGCGCGAGCGGTACCATCTGACCGCGCGGCAGGCCGGAATTCTGGCAAGAAAAGCCGATGTGCGCCAGTTGGTGGTGTTCCACTTTTCGCCTCGCTACACTGGACTGGGAAACGAAATTGTGCGGGAGGCCATGGAAGCTTTCGCCGGGAGCTGACGGCTGATGGCTGATAGCTGATGGCAATCTTTGAAACGGAGACCGCATGAGCGAATTAATGAAGTCTGCGCTCTATTTTGTGTTGGGAGGACTGATGGTGAGCTTGTCCACCTATGTGGGAGCACAGGGCCGGGGATTTCTCGCCGCATTTATCAGCACGTTTCCCGCGATCACCGGAGTCACGATCGTGCTGATCTATCTCAACGGCGGCAGCCAACCGGCTCACACCTATGCCACGCACCTGCTCTGGCTGGCCCCCGCCTGGATCGTCTATGTCGGCTTCATTATTCTCACGCTGAACCGCCTGGGCTTCTGGCTGACGATGGCCAGCGCGCTGACCCTCTACATGGCCGCCGTCGCGCTGATCCGGCTGGCGATCCGCTGAGCCTCGAACGCGGCCATCCGCGTCGCATCCTCGGGACCTGTTGGCCGGTGTTTCGTTGATTTGCCTTCACAGGGCGCCTATACTGCAATGCATGGGTCCTGACGCTCAACGATGGGTCGAGTTGGCTGCCTACAATCTTGCAACGGCGGAGGCGATGCTCGCCTCCGGGCGCTATCTGTACGTGCTGTTTTGCTGTCAACAGGCAATCGAAAAGCGCCTCAAGGCCCTGCTCACCGATCGCACAGGGGAGTTCCCTCCGCGCACGCACGATCTCGTCAAGTTGGCTCAGGCGGCAAAGATTTCCCTGCCGGAAGACCAAGACCTTTTTCTCCGCGAGTTGACCAAATACTATGTTGGGACTCGCTACCCGGAGGAGGTCAGCCTGCTGGCGACGGAGGCCACGAGAGAGATCGCCTCTCGCTACCTTTCGCAGACCAAGGAGTTCCTGGAATGGCTCGCGACCTTGCAGAAGTAGAAGCCATCGCGAAGCAGGCCGTGTCGCTGCTGCAGTCACGGATTCCCGTGACCCAGGCCTACCTGTTCGGCTCCTATGTGGAAGGCACGGCGCGCGATGACAGCGACATTGACATTGCCGCGTTCAGTCCCGCCGCCGACACAATGAGATTCGAGGAAAAGGTCGCGCTGACCGTCCAGCTCGAACAGCAGATAGACGCCGGGGTGGAGTTCCATCTGTTCGGCGCCGCCAGCCTGGCCGAGGCCCGCCCGACCAACTTCTTCGGGTACCTCCGCACCCACGGGAAGCCGATTGGCTGACGGTCAGCCGAGCAACATCTCCGTACATCACGCACCTGCTCTGGCTGGCCCCCGCCTGGGTCGTCTATGTGGGCTTCATTATTCTCACGCTGAACCGCTTAGCCCGCATTATTCATGACGGTTCGTGGCGAAATCGCGGAGCCGCGTAGCGAGGCGGGCGCGCGGAGCCGCGAAGGACCAAGGCATACTTGAACAGTACGTCGAGGGACTGAGCGGCGAGCCCGTCCGCCTGGCCGCCACCAACCTTGCGGCCAGGCTTGTCGCAGCAGCGGATCGGCGATTGCAGCAGAAGCGCTCATGAATAATGTGGGTGAGGCTTCTGGCTGACGATGGCCAGCGCGCTGACCCTCTACATGGCCGTCGTCGCGCTGATCCGGCTGGCAACCAGATAGCCGGACTTCTTGTAGGAACATGATTGGAACCGAGAACAGGCAGGCCGGTGATCTCCTCATCGAAGGCGCGCGGCAGAACAACCTCAAGAACATCTCCCTGCGGATTCCCCACCAGGCAGTCACCGCGATTACCGGCGTGTCCGGCTCCGGCAAGTCCTCGCTGGCCTTCGATACCCTCTATGCGGAAGGCCAGTGGCGGTACGTGGAATCGCTCTCGACCTACGCCCGCATGTTTCTGGAACGGCTGGACCGTCCCGACGTGGATCGGCTGGTCAACATCCGTCCGGCCATCGCAATCGAGCAGAAGAACCCGGTCCGCACCGCCCGTTCCACCGTGGCCACAGCCACCGAGATCGCCGATCTCTTCCGGCTGCTCTTCGCCAAGGTAGGCCGGCCTGCCTGTCCTGACTGTAAGGAAGAAGCGCGGAGCTACCACCCGGACCAGGTTGCGGACGACCTGCTCGCCCGGTTCGCCGGAGGTCGCGCCCTGGTCCTGTTCCCGATCAAGGACCAGGGACCCGGCCATGACCGAGCCCTCGTTGCATCCCTTCTCACACGGGGGTTCGTGCGGGTCCGAAGCGGAGACGAGATCGTGGACCTCCAGCCCGGCATGGTCATTCCGAGACCCCCCTCACCTACGCCTCTCCCATGGCCCGTTGCAACGAGGAGAGCAACGGCCCCCCCTGGAGAGGGCTGGGGTGATGGGAAGTCTGATCTCCATGTGGTCCTGGATCGGTTGAGCCTCAGCCCGGACAACCGGCCGCGTCTGATCGAGGCGGTGGAATCCGCCTTCCAGGAAGGAGCAGGGGTTTGTCGCGTAGACGTGATCGGACAGCCCCCGCGGACCTACAGCACGAACTTTCAGTGCCAGCGCTGCAGACGGACTTTCGAGCCGATCAGGCCGGTGCTCTTTTCCTTCAACCATCCCCTGGGCGCCTGTCCTGCCTGTAAGGGATTCGGAAACATCCTTCGCTACGACGAAGACCTGGTCGTGCCGGATCGGACCCGTTCCCTCCTGGAAGGGGCAATCGAGCCCTGGACCAAGCCAGGCACGGATTGGTGGCAGAAGCAGATGCTCCTGGCCATGAAGCGACGGGGGATCAGCCTCACCACCCCCTATGCCGAATTGTCTGACCGGGAGCGGGCCCTGCTCTGGCGGGGCGATAAAAAGCTGGAAGGGATCCAACAATTTTTCGAGCACCTGGAGGGGAAACGCTACAAACTCCATGTCCGGGTTTTCCTAAGCCGCTACCGCAGCCCCGTTCCCTGCGAGACCTGCGGCGGGACGAGACTCAAACCCCAGGCGCTTCACGTAAAGGTCGCCGGGCGGGACATCCATCAGGTGTCCGAGCAGACGATTCAGGAGGCGACGGCCTGGATCGAGGGCCTGTCGCTCTCGGACTTTGAAGCCCGCGTGGCCCAGGACATTCTGCGCCACCTGCGGCTGAAGCTGGGCTTTCTCCTGCGGGTCGGCCTCGGCTATCTGACGCTCTCCCGACAGACGAGAACTCTCTCGGGCGGGGAAGCGCAGCGGATCGCCTTAGCCAACCAGCTCGGCGCCAGCCTAGTCGGTACCCTCTACGTGCTGGACGAGCCGACCATCGGCCTCCATGCCCGTGACACGGCGACTCTGGCTACGATTCTCCGCGACCTCGCTGACGCCGGCAACACCGTCGTGGTCGTGGAGCATGACCGGCAGATGATTCAGGCGGCCGACTATGTGGTCGAGTTGGGCCCCTGGTCCGGCGAGAAGGGCGGCGAGGTCGTCTGCGCCGCGCCGCGCCGGGAGTTTCTGGCCGATCGTCGCCCGCTCACGGCCCGCTACCTGCGTGGGGAGGAAACGGTCCCCCTGCCGCGCGCGCGCCGCCATGGTAACGGCAAGGCCCTGATACTGGCCGGCGCCAGGGAGAACAATTTGCAAAACCTCACCGTCCGGATTCCCCTCCACATGCTGGTCTGCGTGACCGGGGTCTCCGGCTCAGGCAAAAGCACGCTGGTGGAGGACACCCTTTACCGCGCCGTCGCCCGTGCGTTTCGGGTTGAATCGCTGCCGATGGGCCGGTTCCGCGCGATCAAAGGGCTGGAGCACCTGCGCGGGGTGCGGCTGATCGACCAGCAGCCGATCGGTCGGACCCCGCGCTCCAATCCGGTTACGTACCTGAAGGCCTTCGACGACATCCGCAAGTTGTTCGCTTGCCAGCCGGAATCCAGAACGAGAGGGTTGACCGCCGCTCATTTCTCCTTCAATCAGGCGGGAGGCCGCTGCGAGCGGTGCCAGGGGAACGGGTTTGAAAAGCTGGAGATGTACTTCTTCGAGGACATCTATGCCACTTGCGAAGCCTGCCGCGGCCGCCGCTTCGGACCGGAGGTGCTGGCGGTCCGGTATAAGAACCGGACGATCCACGACGTGCTCGGCTTGACGGTCAGCGAGGCACAGTCCCTCTTCTCCGATGCCTTCTCCGGCTCAAGCCGGCTACGCGAGAAGCTGCGCCTCTTATCCTCCATCGGCCTCGGCTACCTCCGGCTCGGCCAGCCGGCCACAACTCTCTCCGGTGGAGAGGCCCAGCGTTTGAAGATCGCGGGAGAGCTGATGCGCCAGCGAGGACCGTCGCAGGGCGCTGGTGACATACTCTACATCATGGACGAGCCCACGACAGGGCTCCACCTGGAGGACATCAAAAAACTGCTGGCGGTGATCGGCAAGCTGGTCGATGCGGGAAACAGCGTCGTGGTCGTCGAGCACAACCTCGACGTCATCAAATCCGCCGACTGGATCATCGACTTGGGACCGGAAGGGGGAGCGGAGGGTGGACGGATCGTCGCAGAGGGCCGGCCGGAACAGATCGCGTTGGCGGCCGACTCGCACACGGGCCGTTTTTTAAAAGCAGCGCTGGCAGGAGGGAGCTAATGGCGTATGGTTGCTGGCTAATGGCCCCGAAGTCGGAGCCTATGGCCTATAGCAGATGATGGTTTCTAGGTCTGGCCATACGCTATAAGCTATTGGCTCTTCTCTCTCGGCTATACGCTATAAGCCATAGGCTCTTTCAATTCTGGGTCGGGTCGATCGGCATGTCGGCATAGAGCCGATAGGGTCCGCCCAGGGACCGGAGGATGTCGGGCCAGATGCTGGCCGGGTCCTTCTCGAACACCACAGCGGGATCGGCCGGCAAGGTGATCCAGGAGCCGGTCTTCATTTCATTCTCAAGCTGGCCAGGCCCCCAGCCTGAGTAGCCTACGTAGGCGCGGAACAACTCTCCTTGGCTAGGGCCGGCAAAGATCCGCTCCAGCGCGCCTATGTCGCCGCCCAGGTAGACTCCGTCGAAGACATGGTGTTGGCCGGCTGCCTCCTGACTCAGCCGATAGAGGATCAGCACATGGTTCGGCTGCACGGGCCCGCCCGAGAACAACACGTGTCGTTGGCCCTCCAGCACCGGCACTTGCGGCAAAGCTTCGGATGCCAGCATGGCGGTCGGACGGTTGACGACCACGCCGAGGGCTCCCTCCGGCCCATGTTCGCAGAGCAGCACGACGGTCTGACGGAAGTTCGGGTCCCGCAGGGATGGGGCGGCGATCAGAAAGATGCCTTTGCCGAGTGCCTGGGCCATGGTCCTATCCTACCTTCTGCGCAGGGCCGGATCAAGATGGGTGGAGCAGCATGGCTGGAGCCTACAATTCGTACAGGTCCTTCCGCCGATCACGGAAGAGGTCATTGTAGGGATTGAGGGACTTGGCGCGGGCTTCGGTTGGATCGATGTCCAGAATGGTCAAATCTTCCCGATCGGGAAGCGCGCGGTAGAGGATGCGGCCGTGCGGCGTCACGATCTCGCTGTTTCCGATATAGGTGAGCCGAGGTTTTCCTCCCCGCTCTTCCGACCCGATCCGGTTGGCGGTGATCCCGAACACCCGATTCTCCAAACAGCGCGTGACCATCGCATCGGGACAGTGAGGGAGCACCAAATTGGAGGGGTGGCAGAGGATATCGGCGCCCTTTAAAGCCAGGGTCCTGGCCGCCTCCGGGTAATACCAGTCGAAGCACACCAACAGCCCCACTGTCGCCGGCCCGAGGTTCCAGACCTGGAACCCCCTGTCGCCGGGAGTGAAGTAGAGGGTCTCTTCGAGAAAGAGGTGCGCCTTCCGATAGACCCCGATGAACCCGTCCGGGCCGACCAGCACAGCCGAATTGTAACAGTGCCGGCCGTCGCGCTCCGGTAAGCCTGCCGCGATAGACATGTTTCGGTCTCGCGCCAGTTCGATCAGCCGTTTGGTGGTCGCCCCATCGGGCACCGGCTCGGCCAAGGACTCGACTTCCTCCTTGGAGACAAACTGGTAGCCGGAGGCGAACAGCTCCGGCAGCACCATCAGGTCGCACCGAACCTTGGCCAGCCTGGATGTGACAAGGTCCAGGTTGCGCTTGACCTCGCCGAAGGCGGGATCGAACTGAAAAAATCCGACGAGCATAGAAAAACCTGGCGAGGGGCTAGAGGCCAGGGGCTATGGGGAATCGGCAGGGGCACGAGACAAAGAGCGAGAGAGCCTCTCGCCCCTTGCCTCTCGCCTCATGCCAGAGAGAATTACTTGACTTCGGACAAGTGCATCACGGCGTTCTCAGCCGCCTTCGTCGCCACGTCCGCATGGCCGGCCTTGCCGTGCTCCACCGCGTCCTTGAGCGCCTTGATGCCCTCAGCCAGATGCGGGTTGGCCTTCTCCTTCTGGGCCGCTTCCGCATGCTTCAGCGCCCCTTCCGCATGCTTGACCACGGCATCGGCATGGCCCTGCTTGCCGTGACTCACAGCCTCTTTGGCATGCTCCACCGCTTCGGCCGCATGGCTCTTGTCAGCCAGCGCCACGGAGGAAAGGAACGGAACGCTCACGAGCGCCGTCATAAGACCGAGGACCAATGCTCCTAGGAAGATTGTTCTACCCATTCTCCCCCTCCTTTTCATCCCAATGAGTTCGCTCACGCTCCGATGCCCCTGTGCCGGGAACATCGACTCTTGACCATTGCGGTGACGATAGCACGTGAATTTTTATACTGTCAAGACGGCTTCGCCTCCTCCTGCCCGATGATCTTGTGCAGCAACTTCACGTCCGTCTCGACCGGCGCGGCAAAATCGCGGCTCCATTCCCACCAGGACCCGGGGTAGTTTCTGACCTTCGGATAGCCGGCGACTTTGAGGACGACATACAGCCAGGCGGACCGGACCCCGCCGGTACAGTAACAGATCACCTCGTGGCTTTCGTGCAGGCCGGTTTCCTCCAAATTCGCCTTGATCCTGTCGAGATCCTTGACCGTCGCGTCCTGGTTTAGAAACCCGTTCCACGGCACCGAGATCGCCGATGGGATGTGCCCGGCCCGGGGAATCCCTTGGATCTCCTTGCCGGCATATTCCTCCAGGCTGCGCGCGTCGACAAGGACGGTTTCGGGATGGGGGCGCTTGACCAGCTTCTTGAGCTCGTCCTTCATGACAATGAGGTCAGCGTTCGGTGAGGTCTTGAACCGGCCGGGCTTGGGACTGACCGTCCCATGCTCGAACCGCCTCTTCTCCGCTACCCACTTGACCCAGCCCCCGTCCAGAATCTTGAGTTTCTCATGCCCCAGATATTGGAGCATCCAGAACATCCGCCCCTCGTCCCCCCAGTTATCAAAAGGGTTGGAGTAAATGACGACATCGCTCTTGTTGCTGACCCCCAGAGTCTGGATTTTCTGCTCCATACGTCCGAGGTCCGGGTCCAGGAGCCCCTTGGCGGTGGCAGAGGGGTCGCTGAACTCATGCCACGTGGCATGGACAGCTCCGGGAATGTGGCCGCCGAACGCATAGGCCGCCTTGCCTCGGACGTCGATCACCACCAGATCGGGGCGACCGAGGTTCTGCTCCAGCGTCTCGGTATCAATCAAAAAAGGATGGATCATGACCCTCCCTTCTACGCTAACGTAGATCTCACTTGGTGACTCATCCAGCCCTGATCGCTTCCCCCTCTGCCGGACATGCGGCCTGCTGGTCCACCTTCTGTTGGCCCAGCGCGGTGGCCAGCTCGCCGGAGAGGGGAAACTCCCGCTCATACACGGTGAAGGCATAGGGGTCCTTGGCTGTCAGCCCGTGCTTTTCCTGCAACATCGCATGCTGGCCGTCGGTGAGGATATGATACCGCACGATCGTTTTCATTGTCAGCCCGGCAGACTGGGCCGGCAGGCGGTAGACGAACCGGTATTCCCGGCTGGCCAACGGCAGCAGGCGATTGTCATAGACCTCCAGGACGACCGGTTGCCACAGGATCCAACGGCCCATGGTTTCGGTCTGTCGATCCAACACCGTCCCATCACGGTCCTGGACCAGAAATTCCACGGTCACGTGGCGGTCCGGGTCGCCGGTGGGAATCTTATGCCCGGCCCCGGCGTTGATCAAGGTCATCGTGAACCGGACCCGCTCTCCCGGCTTGGGAACCATCGGGTCTGCCTGAACCAGGATCGCCACCGCCCGCTTGATCATGTCCGGGTCGTGGCCTCCCCGCCAGAGGTGCCGCCGCCCCTGCCGGATCGGCCCCCCCACTGCCACCGGCCGCTCGACCTCGGGCATGTGACAACTCTGGCAGATCAACCCCTTTTCCTTCATGAAGTACCGGCCTTCATATTCCGCATAAGTCCCGCAGGGCCCGACGTTGTAGAACTGGGCTGGCCCCGACACGACATTATGGCACCGGTAGCAGACCTGAGCCGTGCGAAAATTCGGGTCGAACTTGGTGGGGTGCGGTGCCACGGAATCGTCGAACGGTCCGAAAATCACGCCGTCCCGTACATGGCAGGCGGCGCAGGTGATCGCTTCCTTCTGGTAGGCGGGATCGTAGTGGGGGTTGGGCTCCTGTGCGGCCTTCTCCACGCGCCCACGGGGAATATCCTTGATCAGCGTAGGCTGCTGGTTTTCGAGCGGCGTGTGGCAGTTCAGACAGACCCAGATGTTGTGGTCTTTTTTCCAGTAGGCTTGGAAGAACGGGTCCTCATACGCCTGCGCATGGATGCTCGTCTTCCATTCCTCATAAATTTCCTTGTGGCAGGCCCCGCAGGACTCGGCCTTCAGACTGTCAATTCCTTCCGGGATCTTCTGGTAGGGAATGGCTCTGGCATAGTCGGATCGGAGACCGAAAATCACCACGGGCTTGACCTCGGTGTAATAGAAATACACAAGGCCGGCGGTGACAGCCACGCCGAGAAGTATCTTCACAGTGCGCTTCACGCTTCACGCCCGCCCTGAGCCATGTCGAAGGGCTTCACGCGTCTTACGCCTCCAACATCGCCCGCAGATGACGCTCCACGGAGGCCGAGAGGGCCTGCAGGTTATAGCCTCCTTCGAGGCAAGACAGGACCCGGCCCCGACAGTGGCGACCGGCCAGTTCGAGCACGATCCGGCTCAAGGCTCCGTAGCCTTCCTCGGTCAAGGCCATCCCGGCCAAGGGGTCGTCGCGATGGGCATCGAACCCGGCCGAGATCAGCACGAAATCCGGTTTGAATCGATCGGCCGCAGGGATCAGAATCCGCTCGAAGACTTCCCGATAGGCCTCGTCTCCCTGTCCCGACGACATGGGCACATTGATGGTCAATCCCGCTCCCTCCCCTTCTCCACACTCGGTCGCCCGCCCTGTGCCTGGATAATAGGGGTACTGATGGGTGCTGAAAAAGAGCACGGAGGGGTCCTGGTAGAACGTATGTTGAGTCCCATTCCCATGGTGCACATCCCAATCGACAATCAGCACGCGGGGAAGCCCATGACGACGCTGCACATACCGCGCGGCGATCGCCACGTTGTTGAAGAGACAGAACCCCATCGCCCGGTCCCGCTCCGCGTGATGGCCCGGCGGGCGCACAGCGCAGAAGGCATTCTGGACTTGGCCGGCCATGATCGCATCGACCGCCGCCAGCACCCCTCCGGCAGCCAGGTAGGCGGCGGGGAGAGAGCCGGGTGAGAGGGACGTATCCGGGTCCAGCGACACATGGCCGCTGACCGGCGCCTTGGCTTTCAGGCGCGCCACATACGTCGGCTCATGCACAAGGGTAATCCAGTCGTCGGAGGCTGCGACGGGATCGAGCTTCGTCAGACGGTCGAGAAGACCCTGTGCCTCCAGACGGGACACAATGGCCCGAAGGCGGTCGGGCGACTCGGGGTGCCCATTGCCCATGTCATGTTTCAGGTAGTCCGGGTGATACAAGAAACCAGTGCGCGCCATGGATGAGTTCTCAGTTTTCAGTGATCAGCCGTCAGCTTTAGAAGAAAGAGGGCCCGCTATTTCAACGAGCTCTCTGTCAACTGAATACTGAGAACTGATCACCGCTGGATCGCATCGTAACATGCCGAATCTCCGTAGACAATGAATCGATGAGCATAGTAGAGTGGTCTCCTGGTTCGGATAGTTCGGATAGTTCGGATAGCGCAGAACGTCCGACCGGAACCTCTTGATGCAATGGAGCGCCCATGGCAAATCCCAGGATCGAACCGTTGAAGAAGGTGTTGGCAATCGACCCGAATGATGACGTGGCCTGGTTCGGACTGGGGAAAGCCTACATGGAGGACGCTACTTTCGAGGAAGCGATCGAGGCGCTCGAACGTTGCATCACAGTCAAGCCGACTTACTCAGCGGCCTACTATGCCCTCGCGCAATCGCTCCACAAGCTGGGACGGATCGACCAGTGCCGGCAGGTCTGTGTCCGAGGTATCGACGTGTCCACCAAGAACGGCGATGCGATGGTCACCAAGAACCTGGAGCTGCTCAAGCAAAGCCTTGGATAGGAACGGGCTTGGAGAAAACAGGGCCGGTCAGAGGATCTTACAACAGCCCCGTCAAAGCTTCAGCGTGACGATGGCTCAAAGGAGACGAGGCCGCGGGGTTGGCGATCAACATCCGGACCCGTGGATAGGCGGACTGTCGCGCGGACCGCTCCGCCACCTGCACGTTGGCCAACCTCACTCCGGACTTCGCCGGAGTAGGGTCAATCTCCCAGAAGGAGAGCAAGACCGCGCTGACCTGGGGCAGCAGCGGCAGCAGCACGGTTACGGCGCCGGCCAAACGCTTGAGGTCCAGGACCTCCCTCGGGTTCTTGCGGAGTTTCTCAGCCCGGGGATCGCTCCGGGGCACGGTGATAGCCAGGAGAACCGGCGAGCAGTAGTCAGCCAGTTGTCGCGCCTTCTGTGCAATCCTGGCCATGAGCCGGTTCATCAGCTCGACGCCCACTGGTTCCTCTTCTTCATCCTCCAGGCAAAGTCGTCGCGGCGAACCTGATCCCGCGGATCGGCGTTTTCGCGATCCAATCAGCGCCGTGACTTCCACGTTGAGCCGATCCGAGCCGAGGAAACATTCCAGGTCCGCTGTTCTCGACTGGGACTCAGGAAGGAATCGGACCGCAAAGCCGGCTCGCATCAAAAGGGTCGCCAGCTCCAACTCGGCGAGTGCCGACTCGTAGGTTCCCCGGTCGGTGCTGCCAAGCCGATCAATCAACCGAGCCAGGCGAGTCTGGCTTGCCCGGTCCTGGCAGGATCGATTGAGCGCTGCCCACCTGATTTCAATTTCACTCGAGCAGGCTTCCAGTCGGCCAGCCGTTCCTACCCACTGACCCCAACCAGGTCGCCGGATCTGGCGAGCCCCAGCCCTGTGGGCCAAGTCATAACGGGACAGTCGCTTGCGACGGAAGTGCCCCACGGCTCAGCGCCCTCCCTGCTGAGAGCTGGGCGTCTAACTCTCAGGTTCCTTCAGTAAGGCCGGATTGTCACGGAGGACAGTTTTGCACAGTTGCTCCAGCCACCGACCGGCACAATCGAGCACCTCACGGACCAACGGCTCCGGCTGGCCGGTCCGTTGGATGGTCCAGCGGCAAACATACTCAAGCAGCACGGGTCGCTCGAAATGAGCGGAGGATGTCGTTGCCAGGTGTTCTAATTCAGCCAGACCGGTCCTGATGATCTGCGCCACCGTCTCCCGGTCGTAGGAAGTGGAGGCGGTCACGTACTGAACCGCTCGATTGATCTCCTGCTCCGTCACGGTCGAGCCCTCTCAGGGAGTGAAACGGACGAGGAATTTTAACATCCGCGCCGGTCCTGTCAACCAATCCCTATTCTCTGTCGGGCCGGTCAGAACCAACAATTTGGGCGAAAATTTCATCAAAAAATATGTGTAAATAATTGATAATAATAAAGAAATAAATCTTTATGGCTCAGGGCTACGGATGTTATGATTACACGGTGCCCGACCCAGCGTTCCGGAGGCTTTCCCCCATGAAACGGACCTTGATGAAATATCGAAGCGTGAAGCCATCAGCCGGCAGTTCTCGGAAAGGAACGATGCTGGAGCGCTGGGACCTCAGCCATTTGCTCAAGAATCCGACCGATGACTTTGACGTCATGATGAAGGAACTGGACGGTCTGGTTTCCCAGTTCGAGGCTTGGCGCCAACGGCTGAGCCATGAGATGCCGAGCCAGGCCTTCCCCGAGAGCCTGCGTCTGGCGGAACGAATCGCCGCTGCCTCAACCAAGTTAGGCGCTTACGCCTATCTCTGGTTCTCGGAAGACACCAAGGATCCGCAGGCTCGGTCCTTCAAAGCCAAGGTTGAAGAGCGGTTGACCGGCCTGCAGAACCGCATGCTGTTTTTCGACCTCTGGTGGCAATCGGTGGACGAAGTCAACGCGGCTCGCCTACTCGACGCCTCGGGAGGGTTCCGGTATCACCTGGAAACGATCCGCCGCTTCAAGAACTACACCCTGTCGGAGCCGGAGGAAAAGATCATCAATCTGAAGACTGTCACCGGTCGCAGCGCCATCAACACCCTCTACGACGTGCTCACCAACGGCTTTGCCTTCACGCTGACGGTGAGCGGCAAGAAGAGAACCTTCACGCGTGAAGCGCTTTCGACCTATGCCCGAAGTAAAACGCCGCGTCTGCGGGAAGCTTCCTACAAAGAGTTGTACCGGGTCTTCGCCGCCAATCATGATCTGCTCGGGGAGATCTACCAAGCGCTGGTCAAAGACTGGAAAGGCGAGAACATGGACCTGCGGAAGTTCCCCACCCCCGTTGCTGCAAGAAATCTGGGCAACGACGTGCCGGACCAGGCGGTGGAGGCCCTTCTCTCTGTGTGCCAGCAGAACAGCGCCGTTTTTCAGGAATACTTCCGCCTCAAAGCCCGCATCTGCAAGATCAAGCCGATGAACCGCTATCACCTCTATGCCCCGCACCCCGCCGAGCGGAAACGGTACCGCTACCCCGACGCAGTCCGGATGGTGCTGGAGGCGTACCGGGCCTTTTCACCAAGGCTGGCCGAGCTGGCCGCCCGCGTCTTCGACGAGCACCACATCGATGCGCGAACCGTGCCGGGGAAACTGAGCGGAGCCTACTGCTACAGCGTGGTGCCCGGCTTTACCCCCTACGTGCTGCTGAACTACACCGGCGAAGCTCGAGACGTAGCCACCCTGGCTCACGAGTTGGGTCACGCGGTCCACGGGATGATGGCCGCCGATCACACCGTGTTCACTTTTTATGCCACGCTGCCCTTGGCCGAAACCGCCTCGGTGTTCGGCGAGCGCATCCTGTCCGACGCGCTGATGGAGCAGGAGACCGACAAGGGCGTGAAGCAGGGCTTGCTGCTCGCCCAACTCGACGATCTCTACGCCACCGTGCTGCGACAGACCTACTTCACCCTGTTTGAGAAACAAGCCCACGAGATGATCGCGAACGGAGCCACGGTCAAGGATTTGGCCGCCACGTACCTGGCCAACTTGCGCGTGCAGTTCGGGAAGGCGGTCAGAGTGCCGGATGAGTTCCGGTGGGAATGGCTCACGATTCCACACATCTTCGGGAGCCCCTTCTATTGTTACTCCTACAGCTTCGGCAATCTGTTAGTGTTGGCCCTCTACCATATGTACAAACAGCAGGGCCCCGCCTTCGTCCCGAAATACCTGGACCTGCTGGCCGCCGGCGGCTCCAAAAGCCCCCAGACCATCCTGACCGAGGTGGGCGTCGACATGCGCTCCGAGGCTTTCTGGCAATCGGGCTTTGATACGATCAAGGGTATGGTGCAGGAGTTGGAACGGACCGCCGTATAACCTGAAGTTCGCAAAGCGACCGAAGCCATTGACTCTGCGAAGAACCGCCTCACCGAGCAGGTCAAGAAGGACAGCTAGCGCCTCATCCCGAGCTTGACCATCCGCGTCACTTCGGCCACCCTCAGGCCCAGCTCCTTGGCGTCGGCCAGCTCCTGGCCATCAATACCGGGACTGTTTCCCTCGGTGGTGGCCGAAGCCCCGAACGCCCCTCCCCCGCTGACCACAATCATCTGGTTTCCCAGCATGGCAGCCAAAATCGTCAGCATCGTCACTTCCTTTCCGCTGGAGACCTGCCCGCCGGTGGCGAAGGCCGCCCCGACCTTGTTCTTCATCTTGAACTCGGGAAAGACGCCGAACTTGAGCTGCCAGTTGTCGAAGAAGGTTTTGACCTCGCCGGCCATGTTGGACCAGTAGACCGGCGACCCGACGATCACGGCGTCGGCGGCAAAAAGGTCCTCCGCTGTCACCTGGGAGACCGGCTTGAGCGTCACCACCGTCCCGGGCACGCTCTTTGCTCCGTCCGTCACCCCCTGGGCCAGTTTTTCTGTATTCCCCGTCGCGGAATAGTAGGTCACCAGAACCTTAACCTCCGATGAGAGATCAAGAGGCGAGGCATGGGCGAGCGAGATCAGCAGAATCGAGACAAGCGCGATCAGCACAGCGACGGTTGTCCTCATACGCTCCTCTGACGTTAGAAGGGTTGGGATCACGCAGGGACTGGTGTTCGCGACGAACTTGCGTGGGAACAAATCGCGGGGGACAGGCGCACGGGGAGCGACGAATCTGTGAGGGGGCTTTTCAGGTCTCGGACAGGGCAATGCACACAAGGACTTCCTCAGTGTTTGAAGGTCTCCTCCTCCATACGCTCATCCACAGACACATCGGTCAGCGTGCCCCGATAGTCACACCTATGACAGCGGATCCGCCACTCCTCGATCCATTTTTCCTGAACATAGGACTGGCGGCATTGGGGGCAGATAAACACGCCTTTCTTGTAATGAACCATGCGTTTTTCTTTCACGCGTCCCTCACTCCTTACTACACATCGATGTCGCCGGGCTCAGCATGTCACAGGACACCGCCGGTTTGCAAGCAGCCGGATCTCTTCTCCACTTCATCCTTTCTATTCCTCATCGTCACCCTGGCACTCCCTCTCTTCTTGACGCGCTCTGAGTTCCTCCTCAAGCAAGACCCGTCGGAGCACCTTGCCCACCAGCGTTTTGGGCAATTCCTTCCTAAACTCCACCCGCTTGGGAACCTTGAACTTGGCCAGGTCCTTACGGCAATGTTCGAGGACCTCCGCCGCCGTAGCCTCTTCCCCGTCCTTCAAGACGACGTAGGCCTTGATGAGCTCGCCGCGGAGCCCCTGAGGGATCCCCACCACCACCGCATCCCTGACCTTGGGATGCCGGAGCAGCACCTCGTCCACTTCACGCGGGTAGACATTCTCACCGCCCGACTTGATCATGTCCTTCTTGCGATCCGCGATATAAAAAAACCCGTCGGCATCCATTCGGGCCAGATCGCCCGTGAAGAGCCAGCCATTTCGCAGGACTTTTTTGGTCTCATCCTCCTGCTTCCAATAGCCACGCATCACCTGGGGGCCACGGACCGCCAGTTCCCCTACTTCGCCGATCGGAAGCTCACGCTCGCCGGTTTCCATGTCCATGATCCTGGCTTCGGTGTCCGGTAAGGGTAGGCCGATGCTCCGTTGGCGCCGAGAACCAGCCCCTCCATCGATGGGGTTGGCATGGGTGACGGGAGCGGCTTCTGTCAATCCATACCCCTCCACCAACCGCGCCCCCGTGAGAGACTCAAACTGCTCCTGGACGGAAGAAGGCAGCGGTCCAGCTCCGCTGATGCACAGCCTGATGGATCGGAGGTCGTGACGCTCCAGGTGCTGATGGTTGTTGATGGCCTGATACATGGCCGGAATTCCGGGAAAGACCGTCACCCGTTCCCGCGTGATCGTTTCCAGCACTTCCGTCACCTGAAAGCGAGGCAACAAGACCTGCGAACCACCCACGGCGATGGCCAGGTTCTGGCATGCGCTCATCCCGTAGACGTGGAAAAACGGGAGCACGCCGAGAAACACCTCCTCTCCCTCGTGCAGGGACGGCATCCAATGGCGGCATTGCCAGGCGTTGCCGACCATATTGCGGTGGCTGAGGACCACCCCCTTGGGAACGCCTGTCGTGCCTCCCGTGTACTGCAGCAACGCAATGTCGTCTTGACCGACGTGGACTGCCGGAGGATCATCGGACGTTTTCATCACCCCCCCCATCCGATGCACCGTGGGACCGAACGGGATAGCCTCCCTCTTTCCCTCCCGCATGGCTTTGAGCGGGTACAGCCGGCGTTTGAGCCAGGGCAGGAAGTCTTCCACGCCCGTCAGGATCACGTGCTTCAGGCAGGTCCGTACAAGGAGCGGTTGGATGCGGGGGAAAAACTGCGGCAGCGCGAGGATCACTTCACAACCGGAGTCCGTGACCTGATGCTCGATTTCATTTTCTACGTAGAGTGGGTTGATCGGCGTAACCAACGCCCCGGCTCTGAGACTCCCGAAGTAGCCGATGATGGTCTGCGGCAGGTTGGGCAGCATGAGACCGACGACCGACCCATTTCTGACCTGCAACCCGACCAGCCCCTGGGCGAACCGGTTTGCGAGGAGATCCAGCTCGCGATAGCGGATGATACGACCATAGAATCGGATTGCGGGACGGTCTGGAAATTTGACGGCGGTTCGGCTCAGCAGATCCGACAGGGTGAAGTCTGGATACGACAGCCGGTGCGGCACTCCGGGGGCATACTGCTTGGTCCAGATCGCGTCCATCTTCGCCCTCACGAGGTTCACGGTACCCTAACGTGACCGTTCGAGCTTGTCAAACGAAAGCAAGCCGCCTTACCCCTTACGCCTCACTCCTCACGCGCCTTACTAGCCTTGACAGGCGAAGGGGGGCTCGTTAGGATCGGCCCATGCCATTAGACACTCCGCGAACGAGTCGGAAACCGCCCCGGATGGTGCTTGCGTGGACCAGCCTCATTGCCGCCGGAGCCTTGTCGGCAAGCGTGCTCGTGGAGCCCGGAGTGCCAGCCAGCCAACCGCCGGAGGAAGGGCTGGTGACCGTGACGACTCCGCAGGGAGGCAAAATCCTGGCTGAGGTGGCCGATACGACGGAGAAACGGGCCAGAGGACTGATGTTTCGCGAGTCACTGGCCAGGGACCGCGGCATGCTGTTCACGTTCCCGGAGCCGCAACAGTGGACGTTCTGGATGAAAAACACCAGGATCGCGCTGGACATCATCTGGATGGACGGAAACAAGAAAATCGTGCACGTGGAGCGCAACGTGCCGGCTTGCAGCAGGACCGATGACGGTTGCACGCAATATCAGCCTAACAATGACGCGCTCTATGTTTTGGAAGTCGCGGCCGGCGTGGCCGACGCCTTGAAGTTGCAGCGGGGGGCCAAGCTCCAGTTCCGAATTCCGCCGTGAAGCATCAACGGCTTCGCTGCGTGAAGTGCATCTCGTCTCTCGTGAAGCGTCGTTCGCATCCCGTTGTCAGTAGCAAGTGGCAAGTCTCAAGTAGCACAGCGCAAGTAGCAAGCATACAAGTGACCAAGTAGCAAGGGTTCGAAACTTGTTACTTGGCTACTTGCAACTTGTCAGCTTGCTCTATTTGTCATCGACACGTTTCACGCCCGCTCTTGCCATGCGCGAATGCGACGGGCGGTGATGACCCCCTCCACACCCTCGATAGCCGTGAGCACCCGGCTCAGGTGCTGGGTATCGGCGATCTCGACCACGAAATCCAGCACGGCCTTCCGGTCTTCCCTGGTCGTGATCTCGGCTCGGCTGATGTTGGCCTCGCATTCCGAAATGGCGGACGAAACATTCGCCAGCATGCCGGTTTTGTCGACAGCCAGCACCGATACTTTCACAGGATGCGTCCCGGCGTCCGTCTGGTCCCATTCCACCTCCACAAGCCGTTCCTTGTCGTAATCGAGGGCGTCCAGATTCGGACAGCCTACCGAATGGATCGTGAGACCGCGCCCCCTGGTGATATAGCCCATGATCCGATCGCCCGGCACCGGGTTGCAGCAACGTGAGAGCTGCATGAGCAGGTCCCGGCCGCCCTTGACCTTGACCCCCTTCTCCTCCGGTTTCCCGACGGGGGGCCGCGGGGACTTCGGCTCCGCCGAGACAGGCGCCTGCCCCCCTTCGGAGCGGGCAGGCAGCAGCCGGCTGATGACTTGCGCGGTCGACAGGCGGCCGTATCCCACCGCCGCCGCCATCTCATCGGTCGTCTCAAACCCGGATTCGCGGGCAACCTCCAGCAGCCGCCCGGATTTGAACAGTTGCGCTGGGGGCAGCTCGTGCCGCCGGAATTCCCGCTCCAGCAGACGGCGGCCTATTTCCACGCTGCGCTTCTGCTCCTCAACCTTCAGCCAGTGTTTGATCTTGGTCTTGGCCCGAGGAGTCCGGACGAACTTGAGCCAATCCTTATGCGGTACCTGGGCGGGCGACGTGAGGATCTCCACCATGTCGCCGCTCGCGAGCTGGTGCTTCAAGGGCACGATCTTGCCGTTGACCTTTGCCCCGACACAGTGGTCCCCGATCTCGGTGTGAATGGCATAGGCAAAATCGACGGGCGTCGCGCCGAGCGGCATTTCTTTCACCATGCCCTTGGGCGTGAAGACATAGACCACGTCATGGAACAGATCCAGCTTGACCGAGTCCATGAATTGCCGGTTGTCGGTCAGGTCCTGGTGCCACTCGACGAACTGCCGGAGCCAACTGAAGGTCTTGCCGTCCTTGTCCGCGACCTGTCCCTGCTCCTTGTATTTCCAATGGGCGGCGATCCCGTACTCGGCGATCCGGTGCATCTCTTCGGTGCGGATCTGAAACTCCACGTGTTCGCCCTTGGGCCCCACCACCGTGGTGTGAAGGGACTGGTACAGGTTGGACTTGGGGATCGCGATGTAGTCCTTGAATCGACCCGGCACCGGCCGCCACAGTGAATGGATCAGTCCCAGCAGCGCATAGCAATTCATCTTAGTATCGGTGATGATCCGGATCGCCGTCAGGTCATAGACTTCCTCGAACGAGATCGCCTGCCGCTCCATCTTCTGGTAGATGCCGTACAGGTGCTTGGGCCGCCCCTGCACCTCGCCCTTGAGCCCCGACTCGGTCAGGGCCTGCCTGACCAGCTTGATCACTTCGTTGATGTAGAGCTGACGCTCCTCGTCCCTCTTGGTGACCCGCAACTTCAACGCGGCATAGACGTCCGGCTTCAGATACTTGAGGCACAGGTCTTCCAGTTCGTTTTTCAGCCAGCCGATGCCGAGACGATTCGCCAGCGGGGCGTAGATTTCCAGAGTCTCCTGAGCGATCTGCTGCCGCTTGACTCCATGGAGGTGGTCCAACGTCCGCATGTTGTGGAGCCGGTCGGCCAGCTTGATGAGGATGACTCGGATGTCATCCGCCATCGACAGGACCATCTTGCGGAAATTCTCGGCCTGTTTTTCTTCATAGCTTCGGAACTGGATCTTTCCGATCTTGGTCACCCCGTCCACCAAGCGGGCGATGTCCTGCCCGAACTCCCGTTCCAGGACATCCGGCGTCGCCAGCGTGTCTTCCAGCGTATCGTGCAGCAAGCCCGCCACGATGGCCGGCACGTCGGACCGGAGCGATGTCAGAACGCCCGCCACCGCCAGCGGGTGCTGGAGGTAGGGTTCGCCGGACCGCCGGATCTGACCTTCATGCGCCTTGGCGGAAAATTCATAGGCCCGGCAGACCAAGCCCACGTCCGCGTCCGGGTTGTAGCTCCGGACCCGCTTGATCAACTGATCGAGGTCTGTGATCGTTTCGTTGGGCATAGCAGGATGTTGAAAAAGGCCTCCCGCTTTGTTCTCTCTTCGCTCAAAGGCTCAGCGTACGGCAAAGAGTACGCCTCGCCTTCTCACTCGTTGCGGCCTCGCTGGACGGCCTTTTTGACCATCCTGCGGGCTCCTGGCTTGTTTTCTCTAACCGCCTTTCTGGCACCAGCACGTTTTTCAACAGCCTAACAGGTCCGGTCTAGAGGCTCTGGCTCGCCTTGAGATCCCTGATTCTCAACTGGATCCGGTCCAGGCCGTTCCAGCGGTTCAACTCCGGGACGAAGGCCAGATCCACCGAGCGCTCAACGGAGAGCCCCAGATCCGCCAAAGGCCCCATGCGAAACCCGATGCTGTCGAACGGCCCGGAATTGCCGTGCCGAACCGTCAACTTGAGATGCCTATTACCGACCACCCGCTGGTTGAGGATGGACAAGTTTTTAACCGCCAGCGTCGGCTCCGGGTTGCCCGCCCCGAAGGGATGGAGGAGACTTAGCTCCAGGACCAATTGTTGATCGATCTCTCGCAAATCGACTTCCGCATCCACATGCAACTGCGGCAGCGGCGATCGGTCGCCGGTCCAGCCCGCCGCAATCTCCGCAAACCGATCCTGAAACTCCGGCAGCCGCGCTTCTTGGATCGTCAGACCGGCCGCGCAGGGGTGCCCGCCGAACCCTTCCAGCAGGTCACGGCAACGGGAAAGAGCCTGGTAGAGGTCAAAGCCGGGCACACTTCGGGCCGACCCCTTGCCGACCCCCTGCTCGTTCACCGCCACCACGACGGCTGGCCGGTGATACCGTTCCACCAACCTGGCGGCGACGATCCCGATCACTCCCACATGCCAATGACGCGCCGCCACCACCAGCGCGGCCGGCATGTCCAAGTCCTCGACCATCGCCAGCGCGTCTGCAGTCGTCTCTTCCTCGATCTTCTGCCGCTCCCGGTTCAAGCGCTCCAGTTGATCGGCCAGTTCCCCGGCCTCCGCATCGGACTCCGTCGTCAACAGCCGCACCCCGACATCAGCATGCGCCAACCGCCCGGCCGCATTGATCCGAGGAGCCAGCCGAAACGCCACCGTCCCTGTGTGGCAGTCCCGTTCGATTCCTGCGACCCGTTTGAGCGCTCTGAGGCCGCATCGGGATCCCCTGGTGATCTGGGCCAATCCCTCCCGCACGAAGAACCGGTTCTCATCCTGCAACGGCACGACATCGGCAACCGTCGACAGAGCAACCAGGTCCAGCATCGTCTCCACAGCCAACTCGCCCATTCCATATTTCGCCTGGTAGGCAGCCGCCACCTTGTAGGCCAGCCCGCCGGAACAAAGCCCTCGAAACGGATAGGCAGAATCAGACCGGCATGGGTTCAGCACCGCCAGGGCCGGCGGCAGGCGGTCATCCACCTGGTGGTGATCCGTGATGATCACGTCCAGACCCAGCCGGTTCGCCGTCGCAACTTCGCGGTGAGCGGTGGTTCCGCAGTCCGAGGTCACCAGCAACCTGACACCATCACGAACAAGCCGCCGGATCGCCGGCTCGTTCAGCCCGTACCCTTCTTTGAGACGGTGGGGAATGTAGTGTCCCACCTTTCCCCCGAGGCTGTTGAAGAACGTGAGGTACAGGCTGGTGGCAGACATGCCGTCGACGTCATAATCCCCGTAAAAGCACACACTCTCCCCCGTGGCCACCGCGCGATGGAGCCGATCAACGGCCCGTTCCATATCGGGCAGCAGGAACGGGTCATGGAGGGACGCCTGGTGCGGCGAGAGCCAATGGCGGGCCTGCGCCTCAGTCGCAACGCCGCGGGCCAGCAGAATCGAGGCCGTAATCGGCGAGATAGAAAGCGCCTGTGCCAGGGCCAGCCGCTGTTCCTGGTTCACGTCGCGGAAGACCCATTGCTTCACAGCCATCGGATTCCCCCTGTCGGCCCTCCCTGTGGATATGCACAACCGCCTGAGAATTAAGAAGAAATCTTATCCGTTCGAGTAGGCTTTGTCAAACCGAGGGCCGATCGCTATCTGGAAAGGCTGCTCAGGAAAAGCTTCGAGAGGCGCGACTGCTGTCAATAGGAAATTTTTAAAAGACGAGATCTGAAAAGACTGTACCCGTCAGTCATGCTGAAACAACAGCCTGCTGTAGCGGGTGAAGGAGGGATTAGATGCGGGTAAGACCACGAGATAACAGGGAAACTCGCACTGGCAAGGCCGGGCCTCCGCTGAAGCCCGAAGGATTTCGCTCTGGAAGCTCGCTGGCCGGAGAAGCATTGAGGGCGCTCACTCGCCCCCCTTCTGCACGTAATTTTTTACGAACTCTTCCGCATTCTTCTCAAGCACATCTTCGATCTCGTCCACCAGCTTATCGATGTCCTCCTTGAGCTTCTTCCCGGTCTCGACCACCTTGGGATTGGGTTTCGCTTCGTCCTTCGCCTGCTGGTCCTTTTTGGACTCCGGTCTCCTCTCTTGTCGTTCCATAGGAGCACCTCCATACCAAGCTTCGGTTGAGAGTAGTCAGTTTTCAGTCATCAGTCTTCAGTCATAAAACTGAGAACTGAACACTGAGGACTGACAACTTCTCCTTGACTGTGAGTGGATAGTTCTTTTGCCTCCAGTGAAATATCAATCAGGCTTACGAGAACCGCCATACCAAGCTTCGCTTGAACGGCGGGCTCCTTATCGCTTTATCGAACCTGCGCCCGCCGAGAAATGCCTTAATTTGACCGCGCTTGATCGAGCCCGCCTTTCGCAACCAGGATACTCGACGTTCTCCGGCCCGTCAAGCAGCCTCATGTTTCAGGCACATCGGCATTCACACGATGAGAGACACGATGAGGAGCGCGACGATATTGATCACCTTGATCATCGGGTTGATTGCGGGACCGGCGGTATCCTTGTAGGGATCGCCGACCGTATCCCCTGTCACCGCCGCCTTGTGGGTCTCACTACCCTTCTTGCCCTGCTCTTCGATGAACTTCTTGGCGTTATCCCAGGCCCCGCCGCCGCTCGTCATCGAAATGGCCACAAAGAGCCCCGTGACAATGCTGCCTACGAGGACGCCGCCCAAAGCTTGTGGCCCCAGGATCACACCGACCAGGATGGGGGAAACAACCGGAATGGCGCCGGGGATCATCATCTTTTTGATCGCGGCCTGGGTCACGATGTCCACGCAGGTGCCGTACTCCGGCTTTCCTGTCCCCTCCATGATCCCCTTGATCGTGCGGAACTGACGTCGGACTTCCTCGACGATCAGCCCGCCGGCCTCCCCGACCGCTTTCATACACATCGACCCAAAGAGAAAGGGCAGCATGCCTCCCAGAAAGAGCCCGACCAGCACGGAGGGGTTCGACAGATCAAACCCGGTCTGGTTCTTTTCTCCCACCGCCCGGGCGTATTCGGCGAACAAGACGATTGCCGCAAGACCGGCCGATCCAATGGCATAGCCTTTGGTCACCGCTTTCGTGGTGTTGCCCACGGCATCCAGCGGATCGGTGATGTCGCGGACCTCTTTCCCCAGGTGGGACATCTCCGCAATGCCGCCCGCATTATCGGTGATCGGCCCGAAGGCATCGATCGCCACCACGATGCCCGCCATCGACAACATGGAGACCGCAGCGACAGCCACCCCGTAGAGGCCACCCTTGTCCGGCCCCCCGGTGATCCAGTAGCTCCCGAGAATGGCCGCTGCGATCACCACCACCGGCCAAGCGGTCGCCTGCATGCCCACGGCCAGGCCCGCAATGATGTTGGTGGCATGGCCGGTCTCGCTGGCTTTGGCGATGGCTTTCACCGGCACGTAACTCTTGGAGGTGTAATAGTCGGTAATAAAGACCAGCGCCAACGTGACGGCCAACCCCACCAAGGCGGCAACGTAATAGTTGATCCCGCTGACCCCGCCGACCCCCTCCATCATCTTGACGGTGACCGGGTAGAAGGCCACCGCGGATGTACCGCCGGCCACAAAAAGCCCCTTGTAGAGAGCGGTCATGATCCCACCGCCTGGCCCGACCTTGACGAACATGATCCCGACAATGGTCGCCAGGATCGTGATCCCTCCCAGAACCAGCGGATAGAGAATCGGCGCTTCCTGCCCCTTGAACAGGGTGAACGCCAGCACCATCGCCGCCACCGTCGTCACGGCATAGGTCTCAAACAGGTCCGCCGCCATACCGGCACAGTCCCCGACGTTGTCACCGACATTGTCGGCGATCACCGCCGGATTGCGGGGATCGTCTTCCGGAATCCCCGCCTCCACCTTGCCGACCAGATCAGCCCCGACGTCCGCTGCCTTCGTGTAGATGCCGCCCCCCACACGGGCAAAGACCGAGATCAGGCTGCCTCCGAAGCCCAGGCTGAGCAGCGCATGAATGGCCTTCTCCTGCCCCGCGATCGCCGAACCGATGGCGTAGAAGCCGGCGAGCGCTAATAGTCCCAGGCCGATGAGCAGGAGCCCGGTCACGGCTCCGCCGCGGAACGCCACGGTCAAGGCCGCATTGAGCCCCTGATGAGCCGCCTGTGCCGTGCGGACATTGGCCCGCACGGCAATGTACATGCCGACATACCCGGCCGTAGCCGACGCTCCAGCCCCGACCAAGAACCCCACTGCCGTGAGCAGCCCGAACTGGTCCGACCACAGGCCCGCCAGCCACAGGACTACGAACAGGCCTGCCGCCACCAATCCGACGGTCCGATACTGCCGGTTCAGATAGGCAGCGGCCCCCTCCTGGATGGCCTGGGCAATGCGCTGCATGTCCTGGTTCCCCACATCGAGCCTGAAAACCCACAAGGCCAGGTAGAGGCCATAGCCGATACCGGCGGCCGCCGTGGCAATCGAAAAGGCAATGACTGCTGTAGCATCCACAGAAGACTCCTCCCGTTAGCGATCTTTACTCACATTCACCCATATCCTTCTCGTTCCAAACTCGGCGATCGGCAGAAAAGTCTGGCCATTGTATACAGACAGTCGGCAATGATCAAGGTGAAACGAAGCTACGGGAGGGGCGACGGGACATGCGTCAGGGCTGCGGGGAGTTCACCTTACACCTTACGTTTCAGGCCTTATGTCTTACCGCCTCCTCAGCGGTTTGCTGGTTCAAGAATGAATCTGCTATAGTGGCTTGCAGGAGGGGAAAATCCGTGGGCGTAGGACCTGAGTACATTCTTGTCGAGGGCAAGACTTTCAAGGAAGAACAACTGGCCCTGGACAACCACGTCTTCAAGAACTGCACGATGGATCAGTGCCGGTTTTATTACAGCGGCGGCCCCTTCGAACTGATCGACACGCACATCACTAACTCGCAATTGATCCTCAACCAGCCGGCGAAGAACATTTATTCCGCGATCCAGATTTTCAAGATGAAATCCCCCGGCTCGACGATCGCCTTGGATTAGCCTGTTTCTCCGTCGGGCTCCGCGTCGCCTCTCTCCTGATTATTGCAGCGGGACGTTCACCGCCTGTTTCACGATAGGAATCGGCTGAAAGACGGGATCTTGCGCCCCCTTCGAGGATTCGGCCTCGATACGTTGCAGGAACGCCGCCGGCCCGGTCACCGGCGCATAGCTGAGCAGGGCCTCCACGTCAAACGATCTGGTGTCTTTGGGCGTGGGGAACGTGAACGTCTCGACGCGGGTCTCCTCCGGCTTGAGAACCGTATCCTCCAACACCTTGACGGCCATGAAATCGAAGGAAGTCTTTTGCCCCTTCGCATCGGCAAAGACCCGCCCGTAGACCCGTTGTTCGGCAAAGACGGTTTTCAGATTCTTGCCCTTGATGGCCAGGTCCAGCACCACCTTGGCCCAGGCCGGATGGGTCGTGGGAAGATTGTGCGGGACCAGACTCTGGACTTTCACCGTCACCTTCGTCTGATCCCCCTTCACCGAGGTCTCAATCTCCAGCTTCGCCGCCTCCTGCCGGAGCTTGCCGATCCGCCCGGGGAACGTATGGTTGGCGACTTTCCGCTTGTTCTCGCCGTTGGCCGATTCCCCGACCTGCTCCGGCATGTGGCAGGTCTGACATTCTTTCCCGGCCTTGATCGCTTTGCTGCTTTCCCACCCTCCCAGCAAATCGTTGGCCTTCCCCAAATTGGCCGCAGCCGGAACAGACAGGTGGCAGTTCAAACAGAGGTCTGATTTTCTGAACAGATCCAGCTCCAGAGACTGGTGGGCCAAGTTCTGGACGAAATCTTTATAGGGACCGAACAGCGTTTTCCCCGGCTCATATTTGGGAACCGGCGGATGACGAGCCCGGTCCACCTGTTTGATCAAATGACACTGGGTACAGCCCACTCCGTCGATCGCCGGGTCACCCGATTGAACCTGGGCGACAAAGACCTGGACTTGATCGACAAATTCGTTGACGTGGGGCGCGTGGCACCGCAAACAGAGGGCCTTGTCTTTGCTGCCGGCAAAGGCCAGGTACTCATCAAGCGAAGCCCTGAAGGCGGGAGAGTGAATGGACCGTGAGAGAGGGGAGGCTTCCCATTCCTCAAACACCCGCTCGTGACACCGCTTGCATTTGTTGGAACTCGGAAAGACCTTGTCCAGGGACCCCTTGGCCTTCGACGAATCCTGTGCCAAACTGAGACCGCCGGTGCTCCAGGCAATCGCGAGCCCGACGAAGACGGCGAGCGCGGCAGCAACGCTGATCGGTCGGCTCTTCTTGGTCACGACGGAGTCATCCCTTCCCCATCTTCAGATCCCATCCTTACAGCGACTTGGTACGGAACGTCAACACACGCGCCTGCGTATATTCCTGAATCAACTTCGCGGCCTTGGCACGATCCTGCTCGCTCGCGAGCGTCGCCAGGTATCGTTCCTTGAGTCCTGGCTCCGGCTCCGGGATCAGCGCGTAGGTCAGAAGCGCTTCCACGCTGGCCGGGACTGCTCCAGTCGGGATCGCGGCAGTGAAGGGGATGTGCTTGGTGGTCCCGCCTCGCACCAGGGGCTCAGGGATCGGCCCTCGAAGAAGCTGGTCGAATGGCAGGCCGAAGCGTTTCTGCTCTGTGGACAAAACTTCTCCCTTGGCATCCTTCACTGTGATCGTCATGAAGTATTGCTTCAGCACCGGGTCTCCGTCGGGAAAGCTATGGGGGAGGCTGCCGGTTCGCACGAGTACCCTGCCTTCCACTGACGTTGCAGATTTCTTCGCCTCGATGTCGACGCGGGGCATCCATTCCGCCTGCAGGTTGCGATTTTTCAGCATGACGCCCGGAATGACCACGCCTCGAAACCAGTGCCGTCCGATCGAGCGGGTCATGGACCCGCGTTTAGAGGTGGAACTGCCGGTCGAAGGCTCCATGTGACAGTCCTGGCAGATGGTCCCTTGCAGGATTTCGCCGGGCAGGTCTCGGCGGGTAACATCCTTGACCTTGTCAAAATGGCAGGAGGCGCAGTAGTTGGCGCCTCGGAACAGATCGGATTGGCTGGAAGGATGGACCAAGTTCTCCTCCGGGTCGGTATAGGGGCCGTAGAGGACCTTGCCGGCTTGGACTTTGAATGAAGGTGGAGGAGTCGGCGTGGCCGCAACGCTGTTGATCAGGTGGCAGGACGCGCAGCCGATGCCTTCCACTTGCACCTTCCCGGAGAGGACCTGTCCCACAATCTTGTCCGTATGTTGGGGAAAGACCGTCACAGACGGCGCGTGGCAGGACAAGCAGCGGGTTTTCTGCTCAGCCGTCGGATTGGTCTGAAGCCAGAGCCCCAGGACCGTCCGGAAGACGGAGGACTCTAACGCGGTGCCGTGCAGGAGGGCCGCATCCACCCGGCCGAAGGTCTTGAGGTCGGGGGTCTGCTCCCGCATCCCCTTCCATTCCTCGTAGTGCCGGTCGTGGCACTGTTTGCAATCCTCCGAGCGGATGAAGACCCGTTCAATCTCTTCGACCCACGAAGCCGTCCGGCCGTCCGCCCTTTGGGCACGCGCAGGCCCCTGGTCCAGCGCGGTTCCGCCGACGAGCAACGCAAGCAGGATTCCGCCGACCAGCAGTATGACTCTCCCCATGCCTGCTTCCCCGCAAACTGGTGCCGCGTTGCTTAGTCCTTCACGATGCGGACAAAATGGAAATTAATCAGCCCGCCCACACCCTGGACCTCCGGATCAGCCGGTTCATAGGTGCCGACCGTGAAATTCTCCGTCGCCATGGCGCGCTTCAAGGCCCGGCCAAAATCCAGCATGGTGCGAACCTCGACCTTATCAATTTCCTTGATGACCGCCCTTACCTTGATGCCAGCCAAATCAGCCGGGGTTCCCCCAATCACCTCGAACACCACAACACCTTCCGGTTTCTGCATCTTGAGTTCTTTCTGGATCTCTTCATCTACCGGACCGATCACGACCCCAAACTGTTCTCCGAGACGCACCGCTTCCGCCTCCGTCATCTCGATGGCCGCGGCAGCCATGAGCCAACCCGGCAGCATGATCATGCCCAGCACCAGGAGGTACATGAAAAAAGCCCTACCCATTGGGAGGGCTTTCCATTCTCCGCCCATGCGGGAACACCGCCTAGCGCCCATGCGCATCCAGCAGACGCCAGGGCGCGTGCGTCCCGGCAGCAGCGACGTCCATCGACCGTGGCCACCTCACAGTCCCACCACAGGATCGATCGAGAGCTGGAACCAGGGAGCCACGGCCTTCTGTCCGTTCCGCTCCTTGTTTTCCCCGTTCCAGACAGCGAAGGCAATGGTCTGGATGCGGCCAGGCTCCAGGCGGGCCTCGTTTTCCTGATCCGTGCTGGCCAGCGGTCGCCTGATGACCACGCGCCAGAGCCCGTCCTTCCAGGTCGCCTTTCCCTGGACCCTTCCCTGCGATTGCTTGCTGGTCAAGGTGCTGAACCCTCCGCCGACGAGGTCCTCAACGGAAGAAGCCCGCCGGGGAATCACTTCGAACCGGCGAACTTCTCCGCTTTCTCCCTTGCGTTCCGCGGCCCTGGCAGCCCGGCGATCGATATCGCTCTGCCAGTCGGCCTTCCAATGCCAGATATTGATGTAGTGATCCAGTTGCCCCATGCAGAAAAAGGCGGGGGCATCGCCGAGGGGAAGCCCGATGGCCACTCCATCACGAAAGGTGCCCGGCGTCAGCCGATCGTTTTTGGTGTTGTCCTGCCACTCAAGGAGGAACGCGATGTCGGTCCCGTTGTGGACCGACCGGACCCCCAGCGCCCGCGCGCTCGGCTCGGGCCAGACGGGCCTCGTAATAACCTGGCCGCTGAGCGGCAGCATCAACGGCGGGATCTTGTCCCAGGCTGGGTCCTCCGGCACGGCTGGGATGTCGCCGGAAACAAGGTGGGACCGGATGAACATCCCTTCAGAGCTGACGATGGGAATGCCCAACCACCCAAGGACCAACGCGCTGAGCAAGAATCCGGATAACAGAGAGATAATGGAATGAGACCGGACCATCCATCGCTTCAATCGCGCCATTCCGAAGCCTCATCACCACGTGTGCACCGCTCACCAGACGTGGGCACCCTCTGCTGGCCGTGGGCTGGCCCCGCTTTCCAAGAGGATCACCACAGTTTTGCGCGTCTGATCTTGTTTTCCCCCCGCTCGCAGATGTAGAGAAACCCTTGGGAGTCCAGGGCGAGCCCGACCGGCGCGTTCACCACCGCTTCTACCGCCAGGTGGCCGTCGCCGTGCTTGATCAGGCCGGCGTCTTCTTTCGCCACAAAGCGGGCCATGCCGCATCCGCCCATGTTCTTATCCTCGTAGCCGCTATCCCCGTTCCCGGCCACTGTGGTCATCATCCCGGTCGTGGCGTCCACTTTCCGGACCCGGTGGTTCATCGTATCCGAGACATACAGGTTGTCCCAGGGATCAAAGACCACCCCTTCAGGCGCATGCAGCATCGCCTTCACGGCCGGCTTGTCGTCTCCGTCGTAGCCGTACCGGCAGACCCCTGCCACGGTGGAAATGACGCCCGTCCGCTGATCGATCTTCCGGACGCGGTTGCTGCCCTTATCCACAACGTACACGTGGCCGTGGCTGTCCAGAGCCAGCCCGACCAGATCGTAGAGTCTGGCTTCCATCGCGGGCCGGCCATCATCGAGATAGAGGGACAGATCCAGGCCGTCTGAGCACTCTGGCCGCAACCAGCCGTGATCGTCGCTGAAATCAATGCCGATGGAATCCCCGGACAGGACCACCAGGTTCCTGGCAACCAACGGCTGTTCGCGCACATCATCGTCGGCCGTCCACATCCCGGCGATCGTGGTCACCAGGTCCGTCCTCGGATCATAGCGTCGGACGCGGTGGGCCTGAGTATCCGCGATGTACAAGACATCATCCCGATCAAACGCGATGGCGGCCGGGTAGGTCAGGTTTACCTCCAGCGCCGGCCCGTCCCCGTTGAACCCGAACTGTCCCGTTCCAACAACCGTCGTGATGATGCCGGTTTCATGGTCGACCTTCCGGATCCGGTTACTGCCTGAATCGCAGATATAGAGGTGGTTTTGGGAATCGAACGCCACACCGAGAGGGAGATAGAGTCCTGCCTCGCCGCAGGGCCCTGCATCGCCGCTGTAACAGGTTTCGCCGATTCCGGCGAAATTGTGCAGCGTGCCTTCCTTCAAATCGATGCGCCTCACGCGATCAGACCCGGATTCGGCGAAATAGAGGTACCGCTCTTCCTTGTCCAGGGCCAGGTGGTGAGGGAGCGGAATACCGGCCTTGGCCGCCCGCTTGCCATCGCCGGTGCTCCTGGCCTTTCCGTTCCCGGCAAAGGTTTCAATGTATCCGACGCTCAGCGCGACATCCGTGCTCATGGTGTCTACCCTTGTCCTCTCTCAGCACACGACTCCGTTTCCCATGCCCCTAGGCTTTGGGCGGCGCGGTTGTGGCTGGTTCCTGCTGCGCCACCGGCTCCGGCGGAGGCGGTGGAACAGCGCCCTGCGCGAGGATTTGCGCCGGCTGCTCCGGCGGAGGAGCCGACATCTGGGCTTGGGCCTGCGCCTGAGCCTCCGCCTCGATCGCATCCGCTTCATGCACGGACTTTTTGAATCCCTTGATGGCCTTGCCGAGCCCCTCGCCCAACTGGGGCAGCTTCCCCGCGCCGAAGATGATCAGCACGATCACCAGGATCAGAATCAGCTCGGTAAATCCGATACTCCCAAACATGGTGCTCCTTACTAGGGAAGCCCTACGCCTTGCCGGCTTCCCTGGCTCGCTTCGCAAAACGGTCCTTTAACTTCTGCCTTGCCTGCTCCGCCTGCTCGAACAGCTTGCACTTTTCGTAGGTGCTGATCAGGTTGTAATAGATCAGCGGCTCATCGGGATTCTGCTCGACGGCGTCCTCCATCACCTTGATGGCTAAATCCGTCTTCTTGTGGTTGAGTGCGAGATCCGTCAGCTTGAAGCTGGCTTCCAGATGCTGCGGATTCAGTTCGAGGGTGCGGAGATAGCACTGCATCGCCATGTCGATGGTGTTGTAGTCGGACACGGATGGGTTATCCAGTTCGACATAGACCCCCGCCAGGTTATACCAGGCGATGGCGTCTTCTGGCGTCACCTCCACAAGCCGCTCGTAATAGGTCTTGGCGTCCATGAACTGCCGCTTTTCGGCATAGACTCGACCCAGGTTGAAGAGGGCGAGGACGTCGTCCTTATGCACCTCGATCGCCTTTTTGAACTGCGCCTCCGCCTCCTCGACCATGTTTTTGTGGGCGTAGATGGTCCCCAGGTTGGAATAGTACATCGCAAGCGAGCGATTCATCTCGGCCCGGATCGCCTCCGCCATCTCGATCGATTTGTTCACCTCGGCCAGCGCGTCGTCCAGTCGCCCCTTGCTGAAGTAGAGCTCTCCCAGCCGGCAACGAGCCTGGAAGTCGTCCGGCTCGGCTCCCAGAAGCTTTTCCAGTTCCGCAATTTCCTCGTCCGGCGTCAACAGCCGCTCAGGCTGCTCGATGGCAGCCCCGCCCGGTTCAGCTACATTGGAAAGATCTTGCTCGCTCATAAACCCCCTGCCGTTCCGTTCACGTCTGCTCGCCCGCCAACGTCCCCGCCGGACCGGCCAGCAGGCTTTCTTCCGCCGGCGCACCGGCCGGAGCCAGGAGCCGTCGGCGGTCCAAATTGAGTAGCAGCACACCGAGCACCACCATCAAGCTCAGGTGAGAGAGCTGGAGAGCGTAGCCGGCGATAAACATCAACCCCAGACCCAAACCAGCCATGCGCCCGATCGTGATCAACTTCACGACCGTGTAGGCCCAACAGAGTAAGCCGGCCACATAAAAGGCAAACGGGAGATAAAAGGTGTAGCCCATCCCCATCTGGAAAATCCAACCGATTCCTTCGCCGGCCTTGCGAACGGATTCCGCCACGGCCTGATCGTAGAGGGCGAGGAAATAGTCCAAAAAGAGCAGCCCGACAAAGGCTCCGCCTCCAACAAGCGCAAAGGTGGCCGCCCGCCGACGCTGCCGCTTATTCTTGGTCCACAGCGGGGTGGCACCATAGGCCCAGAACACCAGGATGCTGGCCAGTACCATCAAGGCTTCTCCGGCCCGGTTCACTTCGTGCGCGAGCGGGGGAACCGCCGCAAGCTTCAACAGACCATAGACGGTGGATATCGTCTGATAGTAGAGCCAGCCGGCGACGCCGAGCAGATAACAGACGATCAGGCCCCGCTGGGCCCAGGGCTGGTGCGTCATGACATACTCGGCGACCAAGGTGCCCAGGACCACAAGGAAAATGAGGTTGTACACAACCGATCCGAGCATCGTGGGAGGAAAGAGCAGGTAGGCGATGGTTACGAGCACGAGCAGGGACGTCGAAGGAACCAAGAGCGCGTCATAGCGCCCCTTGCCCACTCCTCGGACTTTATTGAACAGCACGAGAAAGAGCGCGAGGAATACCAGCAGCGACACGAAGTTCAGGAGCGCGAACCCGATCGACGACAGGGCTTTTAGGGTGATCCGGACGGACTCATACTTCTGGGCCACCTTGCTCAGGTGCATGCCCAGCCTCGAGACGAGTCGATAGAGAATCAGCTCGAGGAACCCCGCCACCAACAGCAGCCTCGCCGTATAGTCAAAGAGCAGCCCCTGCTCTTCGCCCCTTCCGCCCCGCTCCACCGCTTCGCCTGCCATGGTGCTGTCCGGTCCCTCTCTCCATAAACCCAAACCCTTGTTGGATTATAGCCAGAAGCCTCCGACAGCGTCAACCCAACGCCCAGGCCAGAATCGAGCGCGACAGCGGACCATTACCTGGAGGGGAACTAGGAGCCAGCCGGCTGTGGGATCTGCTGGGCCTGAGCCCTGGCCCGGGCAATGTAGAGGAGCCCGTCCGCCATCGAATAGTTGAAAGGCAGCTCGCAGACCACTTCGCTGATCTTTTCGTAAATATGCTGATAGACCCGCTCCGCCTGCTCGGGAGTCATCCCTTCCTTGACCTCGTAGAAGAAGCCCAGACTCAGGTCCTCCGAGGCGGGCCGCATGATGCGCCGGATCCCATAGCCGCCGGGATCGCTCATGATCGGCGCCTCCTTTTCCAGATCAAACAGGCAAGGCTGGCATGAGAAGCCATAGGACGAATGCAGGCGTCGATTGTCCACGATGAACCGCATCGTCTCGAGCGCCTCTTCCTCCGTCTCGGTCGGGAACCCGGCGATGATATAGCAGTGAACGGCGATGCCCAGGTCAAGGCAATCCTCCGTCACGCGACGTACGCTGGCCTGGGTGATGCCCTTCTTCATAAAATCCATGACCCGCTGGTTGAAGGATTCCAGGCCGAACACGATTTTGAGACACCCGGCGTCCCGCATCAGCGTCAGGAGATCCCGCGACAGATTCTTCTCAAACCGCATCTCGCAGGTCCATTGCAGATTCAGGTTCCGGTCGAGAACCTGCTGACACATCCGCTTGGTCGGAGACAAAGCGAAACATTCGTCCGTGAAGAAGAAAAACGGGGTCTGATACTTTTCCGACAACATCTGCAGATCATCGACCGTCTTGGCCGGGTCTTTCTGCCGGAAGTTCTGATGGTCGAGCGTCAAGGCACAAAACGCGCAGTCCTTGTAGTAGCAGCCTCGGGAAAACTGCACGGGGAGGACGGTGCGGGGCGCTAGGTACTGTCCGAGCGGAAACCCGTCATAGCTCGGCGCCGGCAGCGCGTTGATGTTTTCCGAGTAAAACGGCTGGTTGACCGTGATTTTGCCGTTCTGGCGATAGATCAGGTTGGGCACCTTGGCAAAGTCTCGCTTGCCTTCCAGTTGGTTGACCAGCTCTAACAGCGCCGTCTCCCCTTCAAAGACGATAAAATCATCGGTTAAGTCGAACAAGGACGGACACCGGCGCAGGTTATCCACCAGCCGGGTGAAAATGCTCCCGCCGATCGTCAGGTGCAGATCTGGGTTCGCCTCCTTGATCAGCCGGCACAGGGTGAGCCCTGGGACGATCTGGGAGGTAGCCGTGATGGAGACCCCGACCATATCCGGCTGGTCGGCCAAGATCGAAGGGAGGAACCGTTCCCGAAACAAGGCGATGTAGGGATTCTGCTCCTCGTCCCTGATGGCCGCCATCAGGTCCCTGGAGGAATAGATGGAATAGGTGCTGAACTGATTGTCCACCACGGTCAAGCGCGTCGGGAAATAGAGGGTCGAGAGCAACTCCAGCCACTTGTCGACCAGAAAGAGACTCTCGCGGTACCGCTCGATCTCGTAGAACTCCTGGCCTCGCAGGGCTTCCTTGGCCGGTTCGATGCGGTCAATGAGGTAGGGGAATCGGTCCAGCGATTCCACCACCCGGCTGTAATGCTCGGCGCTGTTCGGTCCTGTTTCCCCCGTCCGCTCCCGCTCCAGCCTCTTCACTTTTTCAAGGAGCTGCGGGTAGAGCCGCTCCCCGTACTGTTGCGTCAGGATACCGTCGAGGAGCTCGATGCCCAGATCGCGCTGGGTGACGTTCGTGACGCCGGCCTGATTCAGAAACCCGGTCAGCGAAGGCAGGCTCAGGTAGGGCTGAGAGGGATGCCAGGTCGGAGGAAACAGCAGGGATATCTTCACGAGAACCTTATGCTACACGATGTGAGAAACAGGCCGCCATGGAACACGTCTTCGTTTCTTATACACCCCACACCCTTACAAATGCAACTCTCTGGTAGCTGGCTTTCCCCTTGTCTCCCAATGGGTTCTGTCGTTTGACGATCGACGGACATGGTGGTTCGGCGGTGAAGACGCAAAGAAAAAGCCCCAGGCCATCATTTCTGACAGCCCGGGGCTTTTCGGCTGATCACCCGAGACAACCCGTCTCGAGCTGAATCCCTATCTCCCCTCAGGCGAGGGAGCGATTCTTAGGGCAGCTTCAGCGTAAACCACGTGGAAATGCCTTTCATGCCGTTCCGCTCGACGTTGGTCCCATCCCACACGGCAAAAGCCACCGGAACCGACGTGCCTGCCTTGAACTGCACGTCGTTGGAGTCGCTGGTGGTCAGCGCACGCTTGACGACAATGCGCCAGGTCGGACCGCTGCAGCAGCCGCCCTTGACCGAGCCGGCCGGCTCCCACACGCCGTTGCCGATCACATCCTGATGCGCCTGCGTGGTCAGCGTGCTGAACCCGTTGGCGTTGAGGTCCTCCACCGAACTCACACGCAGGGTCGGATCCGACAGGATGTTCCCTGACCAGATGCCCGGATTGAAGGGCCCGAGGCTCCGGCCGATCCGGTCCGGATAGGTCACGCCGCCAGCCGGCTCTTCAAAGTAGTAGTCCCAGAAGATGCCGGGATACTGGTCGTCCACGTCCCACATGCCCGCGCTATCCTTGCCAAGGTCCTTCTGCCATTCCGCATTCCAGCGCCAGATGTTGACCGTGCCGCCGGACTGCCCCATGCACTGGAACGGGGGCGCTCCCGACGTATTCACCGGGAACTGGATCGCGGCCTGATCGCGGAAGTCCTGCGGCCCGATCGTGGTATTGTTCATCGTCTGGTCAGCCCAGTCCAGCCGGAAGCCGAGTTCCTTTCCGTTCGAGACCGCCTTCACAAAGACGGACTTCACGGAAATGTTCGGATGCATCGGGGTGGTGATCGTCTGCCCGCTCAGCGGCACGACCAGGCCCGGCACCCCTTCCCAGACGGGGTTGGCCCCATCCATCGGGATCGGCCCCTTGATCGCCTTGACCGGAATGGTGACCGGTTGGCTGACCGCAAGCGGAACCTGCCCGACCGTCAGCATCACACCCACGACGAGTGCAGAGAGAAGAATGCCAAACACCAGCTTTTTGTTGCGTGTCTGCACCACTCTCATATGAATATACCCTCCTCTCGATTGATTAATGATTGAATTACTGCTGCATTACTCCCGACGAAACCTTGTGCAACCGACCAACAATGAGGCTACTCAGGCCGTTCCCACCGGCCCGCTCTCCTCTTTATCCTTGTCCTTCTCTTTATCGAGGAAATTCTGAGCCCCCACCTCGTTGAGCAGCATGGTCAGCTCATTGCCTTGATCCTGCGCGCCACACTCGTAGGTCTGACCCTCCGGCGCATTGAACGTCGCGGGCCGGTAATCAGCCTCCGAGTAAGGTTGCGGGGTGACCCCCAGGTAAGAAGCGTCGAAATCCATCCAGTCTGAAGAAAATTCCGCGATGTGGCGGAAGAAGCCGGAATCCGCCTTCTTGACCAGCATCCGAGCGAAGAGCGGCACCCATCGCCCGATATGATCCTTCACGAACTTCTTCTGGGCGTCAACGACGATCTGAATCTTTTCGGCCCCGTCGTGGCAGCGGGCGTAAGACTCCTTATAGGCAAGAAAATGCATGAACTCAAGTTCAACGCTCAAGTGGTCCATGCGCTCATGAATATCCTTCGAAAGCTCCACGCCGAAGGCACGATAGAACCCGGCGATGTCTCCCATGGTATGGGCCTGGCCGAAGACGTGGTCGTTACCGAAAAGGGTTTCGTAGGGGGGGCACTCCAGGGTGATGACGTTGCTGAACACACGCCGATGCTCAGCTTGCAGGTCGGACAACTGCCAGTTCGCGCATTCGGACGCGATCCATCGTTCAATTTGATCCAAAGATTTCGACAGCGCGGTCAGCTTGCTCTTGGCTCGTTCTCCGCCGATGCCGTCCAACGCACGCCCGAGGCTGTCGATCGCGGAACGCCCGTCCTCCACAAATTCGCCGCTCTGCAGGTAGTCCAGAAATTCATCATCTTCGGGGTACAGCATGCTCCACGAGACAAGGAGGTAGAGCTTACTGCGGCCCAAGGCCCGTTCAACCGCCGGTGAATCTTTGAGGGTGCCGGCTCCGGGAGCCATCGTGATCGGATTCATCACGCTCCGCTGGCTCTCTTTTGTGGTCATTGCTCCCCTCTTTCAGTATGAAACTTGAAGCGGATTAGGACGTGGCCTCGGCCGGTCCGCTTCCTTCAAGATTCCACACTTTCGGCGCAAGCGTGCGTATCATAGGCAAGGCCCTGATGGAAGTCAAGCCTGAACTGGCCCCCACGGTAAGTGCCTGATTTTACAACTTAACCGGCCTCAAACACTGCGCTTGCGTTCTTTGTCGAGTCTTTCCCATATCAAGACGCGGCTCATACTCCAGCGGATGGCCCTCCCGAAGCCAAGACTCGAGTCGGGACGACTCGGATGGCGATCTTGTCGTTGACGGTCTTGCAGACCTGCTCACAGATCCCGCAGCCGACGCAGCGACTCGGCTCGACCAGGAGGCGGAAGTAATCAAAATCCATTGCCAGAGCCTCGGTCGGGCAGCGGGAGACGCAGGCATGACAACCTTGCCCCGCTGTACAGTCTCGATGGGATACGCGGGCCTGGCCCATTCTGACTTCTTCTTTGCCGGAGACTTCGAGCAAGGCGTCGGTTTCGCAGGCCGCGATGCAGGGAAAATCATCGCAAAGGTGGCAGGGGACCTCGTCGGGAAAGATCACCGGGAACCCGACTGTCCGATCGGGCTTGATGCTCTCGTAGGGACAGGCTTTGATGCAATCGCCGCACTTGGTGCAGCGCTCCAGAAAGAGCGCCTCCGCAACCGCGCCGGGCGGCCGCAACCAATCGGCCCGCGGGGGCGGTTCGGTTTTTCTCGCCTGTTCCGACGGCGTGTCCCGGTGTTTGACGAATTCCTGCGCCGTCTTGGCCAGCGAAAGGACCGAATCCTTCAGAAAGTGCCGTCGCCCGTATTGCGGATCAGCCGCCATGGGTCAACCTCGCCCGCTTGCCGGCCTACATGACGCCGTCGGCCCGAAGCTTGTAGACTTCGACGCAGCGGTCACAGGCGCCGAACTCCGTATCCCAGCCGGGATGGTTCTCGCGGATAAAGTCGAGCACGTGCTTTTCGACCTTGTGCTCAAGATCCTCCACCCAGGAATAGGTGGGGAAGCGGCAGAGCGGACAGGGAAATCCCGGCATCAGCATGACCCGGTTCTGGACATCCGGGAGCTCTCCGCCTTCCACGTCCAACGCCCGCTCCATGATCCGCAGGGTGTCCGTGGCCATCTCCACCAGTTCGGAGTGGGTGAGCATGTCCGCTTGCCACAACCCCTCGAACACTGATTTCAACTGGGCCGGAGGAATCTTGCGGTACCAGGAACGGAACTCCTTGAACCGGTCTTCCCGGCTCAACATCGGTTCCTTCCCGGCCCGGATCAGGCGGCTATCGATGTTCAGGCACCACAGAACTCGATATCGGTGCAGAATCAGCGTCTCTTCCCCGGGGTTCTGTCCCACCTTGGTGTCCGGATCATAGTTGAAGGCCGGGTCCAGCATGTCGGAGATGTGCATCAGTTCGTGGCGACAGTAGCGCGTCAAGGCCGGATCGTAGAATCGCCGCGGAATCAGCTTGATCCCGACTCCCTTGAGCCCTTTCTCTTCAAACTGCTGGGCCAGGTCCTGCTCCACCGATCCCCATTTCCTTAAAATGTCGACGCCTTCTTGGTCTTCTTTGAGGACGCCCTTGATCAAGACGATCCCGATCCGCTCTTTGAGCGCCGGAAACTCGCCGAACGCATCCCGGATGATGTCCGAAAAGCCCCAGGTCCCGAAGAAATACTGGTAGAGCTTCTTGAACTCGGCCTCGCGATCATCCAGCGTGAACCGCTCATAGATCGGGTCGGCCAGCTCATGAAACTCCTTGTAGTAGGTCGGGTCGCCTTCCCGTTCCGTTTTTTCGACAAAGGAGTCGATCACTTCTTGAAGGAGGGCCGGCTGAAATCTGATATCCATTGATGCGTCTCTCCTGCTGCCTCCCTCTTCCGATCAGGCTGTCTCGTGGTTGCCGGTCATCGAGGGCATTCGCGAGGACGGGAGTTCGGCGGCTGCTTGACTTGGTTTCAGAGCCTCTTTTATGATCTGAGTCAGATCAATCCGCTCGTGTCGTGATTATAGTCACGAGGAGCGGCATTTGCAAATACCGCGAACCACGTGCGCGAGGCTGTCCGGCTTCGCCGAGAACCGTCAGGAGGCATTCGTTAATGGCTGATTCTTTTGTCGCTCCAACCGGCGGCGGCCAGGCTGGCTTGGCTCCGGCGAACCCCGCAACCTCTCCGACCGTGGACTTGCTCGCGTACTGGAAGGCCGGGGCGCATGAGATCAAAACGTTCCGGGGCCATTCGCAGGGCATCTGGACCGTCGCCTATGCGCCGGACGGGCTCACGCTGATCAGCGGCGGCGCCGATCGGCTCGTCCGCATCTGGGACGTCGAAACGGGACGCTTGCTGCGGTCGCTGCGCGGCCATACCCACGACATTCGCGCGGCGGTCTTCACGCCCGACGGGCAGACGCTTGCCACCGGCAGCGAAGACCGCACGATCCGGCTCTGGAACCCGAAGACCGGGGAACCGACCAAGCTGCTCTTTACCCGCTACGATCACAATGTCTGCAGCCTTTCGCTCTCTCCCGACGGCCTCATGCTGGCGCGCGGAAGCCACAACAAAGACATCAAGATCTGGGAGATCACCACGGGGACCGAGCTCATGACTCTGCTCGGAAAAGATCAGTACGACCATCACTGGACTCCGGTCGTCGCCTTCTCCCCGGACGGCATCCATCTGGCCAGCGGCTCCGACATCGGAAAGATCAAGATCTGGGAGGTCCTCCCCAGCGGCGAGGAGAAAGTGCTGCACAACGGACACTGGCTGGATATTGAAGACGACGACTCCACGGAGTACCGAGGGTATTTCGTCGAGGACGAGGGCGGGTTCCAGAAGCCGATGAATTACTGGATCGGCGCCATCACCTTCACGCCGGACGGACGCACCCTCATCACGGGCAGCCGGGACTGTACGATCAAATTTTTCGAGATGCCCCAGGTCGCCGAAATCCGGACGCTCAAGGGACACGGGGGCTGGGTCCGCTCGCTGGTGGTTTCCCCGGACGGCAAGGTGCTGGCAAGCGCCAGCGACGATCAGACGATCAAGCTCTGGGAGATAGCGACGGGCCGCACCTTCCGGACCTTGAAGGCCCATGCGGGCGCGGTGCGCGGCCTGGCCTTTTCACCGGACGGGCTTCGCCTCGCCAGCGCGTCCTGGGACAAGACCGTCAAGCTGTGGGAAGGCGGAACGGAGCCGGCCTGACCGGCTCATGCTAAACCCTCCCCCCTCGGCGGGGTAGCATGGCCCTTCTGCTCCAGCGCCTCTTGGACGGCGGCTGACGAAGGGGATAACGGGCGGCCTGGTTGAGGTGGAGAACATCCCCTATTGGTCCTTGCTCCCGGAGCGCGCG
>VGXG01000014.1 GCA_016873395.1 Nitrospira sp.
GCCATCCCCCGGTCACTGCACACCTTCGTCAGCGCCGAGGTGAGCGTCGTCTTCCCATGATCCACGTGCCCGATCGTCCCAATGTTCACGTGGGGCTTGCGCCGCTCAAATTTCGCCTTCGCCATAATCCACTCCTTGGTTATTGTGCCGTTATGACTGGAAGCCGTGTTCTAGCAAACTTGGTATGGAGCCCACGACGCGGATCGAACGCGTGACCTCGTCCTTACCAAGGACGTGCTCTGCCAACTGAGCTACGTGGGCGTTTTTCTCGTGAACCGTGATAAGGTGAAACGTGACAGGCGGGCCTCCTGCACACTCCCTGCGCTTCGCCTTTCACGTTTAACGTTTCACGCCTCACGCTACGTTTCACGTCTTCCTAGAGCGGGCGACGGGATTTGAACCACGCTCCGTCGCCGAGTCGGCCCTGACGCCTGTCTCCTCGGCTCCCGCTGAGGGGGCCAGCCCCCTCGCGCGAAGACCCGGCCGGCTCACCGTCTCGCCGGCGTCCGCAAACGTGACGCTCGTTATTCCTCGCGTCGCGGACCCCACGAAGGGGGCACACCCCCTTCGGAACCCCCACTGTCGCGGGTTCCACCAACCTCAACTGGAGCGGGCGACGGGATTTGAACCCGCGACAGCCAGCTTGGAAGGCTGGAACTCTACCACTGAGCTACGCCCGCCAAATTCAGACCAAGTCAAACGAACTATCCGCCCACCTTTGACCCGTCGAGAGCCTCTGGGTCGAACGATCGAAGTGGGCGGTACTCGCAAGCGCATAACGCTTAAATTTCCTTGCGGCAAAAAACTTCTCCCGGCACAGTTGATCGAAGTGCCCGGTTCAAGCAAGCTTGGTATGGTGGGCAGGCAAGGATTCGAACCTTGGAAGCCGATGGCAACAGATTTACAGTCTGCCCCCTTTGTCCACTTGGGTACCTGCCCGCCGACCCCATAAAACAGGCCTGTCAACAAGACAATGGGTCCTGAAACAAGAGCAAACCACCCCACGACAGTTCTCCAGCCCATCACGCGATGAAGCCGGGTGACTGACTCAGGGTGGGAAATATGTGCCTCAGGGAACGTTACATATTATGAGGGAAGTAACTGAATGTCAAGATGAAGTTTTCAAAAATATCATGGGTGATCAGGAACCCTACAGAAGCTCTTGAGTGACTGCATTTGGCTGAACAGCGCACCACAATTTCCTCTGCGGAACTCCATTTCTTCGTGGCCATCGTTTATGGCTCATCGTTGCAAGGCAGGCTCTCCTTAAAAAAGGGCCTATTTTGTTCCATAACGGCCGCGGCGCGTCTGGCTTCCTTACTCATGACACCAAACACTACTTCAAGGAGAATCCTTACCTCGTAGGGCGTGATCCGGTGGGAGGGAGCGAGGTAGCGTTTCTGAGCCACCTGCCTTTCAACCGGATCCTCAGGCTCATAGTACCCCACCAAGTCTCCATCGCGGTCAGCCTTCTTCAACCGTTTGAGCCAACTCTCAGTTACGAGCCGGCTCGATGGTTTCTGCCCATGTATCTCAGCCTGTTCCAGCTTGGACCAGACGGTCCAGCCGACGAACACGGCCCAGGTTTCGTTGAGGGCTTCCCATGCCTCGTGCTCACTGAGAAAACGGACCTCGGTAGCCGACTTCCTTTGGACCACAGGGGTGATACTCACCGCTTGGTACCGGCAACGCTGTTGGTCCCTGAGAAAAACCAATAAACGGGCGATGTCGGGGCTCGATGCGACCGCCTCAGGCTTCACCTGGATATAGTCCATGTAGGCGTGAAAGAGCTCATGATAGAAGGTGGCCACCTCTCGGTGCGTCAGGCGCGCCAGAGGCCGCAGCATTCCCCCGGCTGCATTGAAGGAGAGGGCCCGGTTCAGCACCATGCGGTGTTCCTGCGGATGGTACTCTGCGGCAAAAACGTGCAAGTCCTCGAATTCCAGGGCGACAAAGTCCGGTGGGATTGCGCGGATGAAGCGCGTCGGGAGGCCGAGTTCCTCTGCTTGGGCCATCACCGAGGTCCAGGGATTCTTGCCCTCTTGACTCCGCGTCGCTTGGGTCGCCTGTACCTCTTGCGCGTCGGCAGCCGTCCCTGTCCCCACCCCTAATAAGGCAAGCCAGAGCAGCAGGGCCAACCCCTTCAGTCTCTTCCCCATCGCGAGGCGTCAGTCCCACTCGCGGGATTCCCATTCCCGCGAACCTTCTTCCTCGACAAGTCCCCAGGTCTCGAGCAGGGAGGGCGACACGTCATCGAGGAACCGGGACGGCTTCGAAAGGATTGTGCCGGTCGCCTTGTCATACTCATTGATAGGATAGGTCAGGTACAGGTGCTGCTTTGCACGGGTCACCGCCACGTAGAAAAGCCGCCGTTCCTCTTCCAATTCTTCTTCGGTCGCAAACGAATAGGCGGACGGGAAGCGTCCATCCACCACCCAAAGCATGAAGACACATTGCCACTCCAGCCCCTTGGCCGAATGGATCGTCGAGAGGACCAGGCGTTCGTCGTTTCGATCCGCAGCTTCCACATCTGCCGCGCTCTCATCGGGCGGCTCCAGGGCCATATCGGCCAGAAAATCATCCAGCCGCTCATAGCGCTCCGCCATCGTGTAGAGATGTTCCAAGTCCCGCATCCGCTTGGGATAGTCGTCATGCTGTTCCTTCAGAATCGGCAAGTAGTACGTATAGACTTCGTTCACCTGCTCGGCCGGAGTCATCGCACGGGCCCTTCCTGCTTCTTCCAGCACGCGGGCCAAATCCTTCAACCCACGCCCTGACCGGCCGCTGACATCGCGCAGGACATCAATGGCACGCCGTTCAGGCTCCCGGTCCGGCCGCTCCGTCTTCACGAATGAGGCGATCAGGTCCTGGGCCTTTTTGGGCCCCACCCCTTCGACCAGCAGGAGGATGCGGTTCCAGCTCACCGCGTCCAGGGGGTTCTCCAGCACGCGCAGGTGGGCGATAAGATCCTTGACATGGGCCGTCTCGATGAACTTGAACCCGCCCCGCTTCACAAAAGGCAGGTCCCGTCGGGACAGTTCGATTTCCAGGTCAAACGAATGGAAGCTGGACCTGAACAGCACCGCGATCTCGTCCAGCGGAACCCCTTCCTCCCGCAGCTCCAGAATCTTCTGCGCCACGAAGCGCGACTGGGCGTTCTCCCCGGCCGCTTGAATGAGCGCCGGCAGCGGCCCGTCTAATTTTCTGGTGAAGAGGTGCTTACTGTACTTCTCCGCTGCGCCCTGGATAATCTCGTTGGCCAGGTTCAGAATCGGCTGGGTGCTCCGGTAGTTCTCCTCCAGCTTGTAGATCCTGGCCCCGGGAAACAGCGTCGGGAAGTCCATGATGTTCCGGAACGTAGCGCCGCGGAACCCGTAAATCGACTGTGCATCATCCCCCACAGCCATCACGTTATCGTGTGTGGCGGCCAGCTTCCTGACAAGATCAGCCTGGAGCCGGTTCGTATCCTGATACTCATCCACCAGGATGGTGCGGAAGCTGCTGGAGATGGCCCGACTGGCCCCTTCGTCCTTGCCCAGGAGTTCCCGCAGCTTCACCAGCAAGTCGTCATAATCCAGCAACTGCCGCTGCCGCTTGGCCTCTGCGTATGCTCGCTTGAGTTGATCCAATGCCTCCAGGTGCTCCGAGAAGTGCGCAAACTCCGACAAGACGACATCGTCAAGATTCTGCAGCGTGTTCTCGCACTTGCTGAAGATTTCGGCGATCGTCCCCTTGCGCGGAAACCGCTTGTCCTTCTCGTTCATGCCGAGCTGGGCGCGCAGCAGATTGATCAAATCTTCGGCGTCGCTCCGGTCCAGGATGGTAAAGCCTGGCTCCAGCCCGATCGGCCGCCCGTAGCGCCGCAGAAGCAGGTTGGCCACGGAGTGGAAAGTCCCGCCGAAGACCCGCTCGCTCCGCGCTCCGATCAGCAGTCCGGCCCGGTGCAGCATCTCCTGAGCTGCCTTACGCGTGAAGGTAAGGAGCAGGATGGAAGCAGGATCGACTCCCTTATCGATCAAATAGGCCACCCGATAGACCAACGTGCGGGTCTTCCCGCTCCCGGCTCCCGCGATCACCAGCGAGGGTCCCTCCCCCGCCGTCACTGCCGCCAACTGCTGAGGGTTCAATTCCTTCGCATAGTCCCGCGACAGTTTGGCCGGCGCCAGTTCCTCCGCCGTCCGCTTGAGCACATAGGGCTTGATCTCGCGTTCCATCTTGCCTTTACACCCTTTTCTGCAACCTACGATGGCTTTTCGCTGAGGCTCATTTCTGTTTTCTTATTTTTCTGAATCTCCTCGGCGCCCATGAGGCAGAGAGATAGCACAGGGCCCTACCGGTTGCAATGACCTTCGGCACCCCTACTGCATCTTGGAGTCTCACCTCGGCTTGTGTATAATGGGCACCGTTGCGGAGGTGTCCATGAGCGCGTCAACAGCCCCCTATTCCAACCTACTCCGGGAGCTGGCCTCCCTGATGGTCGCGGTGGCGGGGGAATCCGTCACGATGGTCAAGCGGGGTGCGCCGGATCGAGCCCTCGCGCTCAAGAAAACGCAGGAATGGGACATCTACCTGGAATTTTTGAAAATCTTGTTCAACCTGGCCGACCGTCTGTCGGTCCACTACCTGCCCATCAAGGAGCAACCCCTCTTCATGGATAGTCTGGAGGACACGGTCACCCAGCAACTGCAAACGGTCCTGGCTCCAGCCCTCGGCCCCGGCAGCGACCCGATGGAGGTCACCCTCGCGATCGGCAAGGCAGTGGCCAGCAGTCGAGAACGGTACGAGCGGTTCAAGTTTGTGGTCACCGAGGAGAGTAAGGCGAAGGAGGAGTTTCTCAAGCTCCTCGCCGAACACATCGCCCAACTCATGGGCGCAACCGGCAACGGTATGGTGCTCTCGGCGGCCACGCTCTGCGCCAGTTCCGCCATCGCGGCTATGAAGGCGGCCTTCGAAGGCGCCGTTTCCCAGGCAACCCTCAACCGGGCAGGTGCTCCGGTTGGCACTCAAGGTTACCCGGCCGGGCAGCACCGCGCAGCGGCCAGTCCGGTCAGAACCGGTACGGAGATCAAACTGGTCAGCGTCATGGCCACGGTACAGGGTGAAGAGGTGGAAACTCGCTGGGGCCTCCATCCACGCTTCCGGCAGGATCTGCGACCGGACGAAGCCCAGGAGCTGACCAAGCTCATGAACCGCATGACTCAGGTGCTGGGCCAGCGCTTTGCCTCAGTGGCCTTCTCGTCGGAGTGGCAGGCTTGGCAAATCGGCCACGCATAAGTTTGAAGAATTCTCTGCTGTCAGCATTCAGCTATCAGCTTGGTATGGAGGCGGCGTGAACGTCGGCGACAATGTAGGTGAACCGTCCGGCTCAGCCCAGGTAGCCTTGTTCCGGCTTGAGGAACTCGCGCAGAACCTCTGGTGGAGCTGGACACCGGGTGCGCGGAGCCTGTTTGAAGCGATCGACCCGACCCTCTGGAGACTTTCCCATCATAATCCGGTCAAGCTGCTCCTCGAGTTGAAAGCAGAGCGCTTGGAGGCCCTGGCCGAAGACCCGGCCTTTGTCCGCCAGTACTCCGCCGTCCTGAAGTCCTTCGACGCGTACATGGCCGGGAAGAACAACTGGACGGCCACCCAGCATCCAGGCCTCAGCACAAACATCGTCGCCTATTTCTCTGCGGAATTCGGGCTCCACAATTCGGTTCCCATTTATAGCGGCGGGCTCGGTATCCTGGCAGGCGACCACTGCAAGGAGGCCAGCGATCTCGGGCTTCCCATCGTGGGGATCGGCTTCATGTATCCCCAAGGCTACTTTCACCAGCGGATCACCCCGGACGGGTGGCAGGAGGCTGAGTACGAACCTTTCAATCGGCTGGAATCCCCGTGCCGCCAAGTCCTGGGTCCGGACGGCAGCCCCTGCCGGATCACGGTCGAGATCGGCAACCGACAAGTCTACGCCGCGGTCTGGAGGATCCAGGCAGGGCGGGTCCCCCTGTACTTGATCGACGCGGACGTCCCGGAGAACGAGCCTAGTGACCGAGAGCTCTCGGCCAGACTCTACGGAGGCAACCATGAGACGCGCCTGCGCCAGGAAATCTTGCTGGGCATTGGCGGCGTACGCGTCGTGCGAGCGCTCGGTCTCTCGCCGGGCGTCTGGCACGTCAACGAGGGTCATTCGGCCTTTCTGACGCTGGAACAAGTCCGGGAATTGGTCCAGGCGGGCCAGTCTCACGCCGACGCCGCCGAGCAGGTGCGCCGCAGCACGGTCTTCACGACCCACACCCCGGTCCCAGCCGGTCATGATGTGTTTCCCAGCTACATGATCGAACATTATTTCAACGGTTACTGGGAGCAGATCGGCCTGTCACGCGAAGCGTTTTTGCAGTTGGGCCAGCATCCGGACATGCCGGGCGCCGGCTTTAATATGACGGCCCTGGCCATGCGGATGGCCGCCCATCTCAACGGCGTCAGCCGTGAGCACAGCTCCGTCACACGCAGGATGTGGAAGCCTCTCTGGCCGGGGCTTCCTGAGGATCTGATCCCGATCCGAAGCGTGACGAACGGGGTTCATGTCCCGACCTGGATCGCGCCCGAACTGAACCACCTCTACAGCAAATACCTGGGGCCGGACTGGGCGGACCGTAGCGATGACCCGGCAATCTGGCACCGGGTGACGGACATTCCGGACGGCGAGCTGTGGGCGGTTCGACAGCACCTGAAACGCAAGCTCATGAGCTTCATCCGGGAGCGCGCCCGTGCCGGTTGGGTGCAGAGCCACCTTGAGCCTGCCCAGGTGCTGGCCGCCGGCACGCTCCTTGATCCCGAGGCCCTGACCATCGGGTTCGCACGCCGCTTCGCGACCTATAAGCGGGCGACGCTGATCTTCCGGGCCCTGCACCGGCTCCAGCACCTGCTGCAGGACCGCTGGCGGCCGGTCCAGATCGTCTTCGCCGGCAAAGCCCACCCGGCGGACGAGCCGGGGCGGCAGTTCATCCACCAGATCTACACGTTCTGCAAGGACCACCGGTTCGGCGGCCAGGTGGTGTTCTTGAAGAACTACGACATGCATCTGGCCAAGTTCTTGGTCCAGGGCGTCGATGTCTGGCTCAATACCCCGAGACCTCCCATGGAAGCCAGCGGGACGAGCGGCCAGAAGGCGGCGCTCAACGGCGTGCCGCACCTGAGCGTGCTGGACGGCTGGTGGCACGAAGGCTACGACGGGGCCAACGGGTGGGCCATCCCCCTCCCGAACCATCCCCTGGAGACGGAGCAACATGACGACCATGACGCCGAGCATCTCTACCGCATCCTGGAGCGGGATGTCGTGCCCCTCTATTACGCAAGGGACCGGGACGGGATTCCGCGAGGATGGATGCAGGTTGTCAAGGACGCGATCCGCACCATTGCCCCGCGGTTCTGCGCCCGTCGGATGGTGAAGGAGTACACCGAGTTCTTGTATGCGCCCGCCGCATCTCCCGGTCCTCGCGCCTGGTAGTCACGGCCTATTGGCGCATGCGGGTGATGCCACGATCGCCACGGTCCCTCTCAGCCTGGCTGCCGGTCCTGCTTCTCCTCACCGCCCCGGCTTCATCAGCCGCCTCTTCCACGACGACAGGAGGCCCCCCCGTTCACGAGCGCGAGTCCACCGCGGCATTCAACCGAGCGCAGTACGACCGGGTCACCAACCTGTTCGAAACGCTGCCGCCTGAGCCCCCCCCTTCGACCGAATTCCTGCGGGTCGCCATGCTGAGTTATCTGCGCCTCGGCCAGGCCGACGCAGCCTGGAACCTCTATGCCCGTTTGGTACCACCCGGGCAGCCGGACAAGCCTCGTTGGCTGCGCGACGTGGCTGTGTCCTTCCTTACCAGCCGCGTGCGCGATGCCCAGGAATACATCCGCATCACCGCCTACAGCGCCTTGGCGGACCTTGCCAGCAGCGACATGGTTCCCCTATTGGAAGACGGGTTGCTCGACTCGTCCGTCTTGGTCCGCGCCAAGGCCGTCGAAGGGTTGGGCCGGGTCAGTGAGCAAACCAAGCGTTCCAAGGAGACCGGGCAGGCTACGCGAGCCACCCAGGCTAACCCCGCCAGGGCCAGCCTCAAGCGCGCGCTGGACGATGCCGCCCCAACTGTGCGGATCGCGGCGCTCAACGCCCTGGGCGACTTGAAAGACTCCACCGCCCTGGATCGAATCGCCCGCATCGCACGGATTGAAGAGGGAGCGGTCCATGTATTCGCCCTGGCGGCCCTGGTCAAGTTGGGCCGGTCGGAGGCACTGGGGGAAATCCTGAGCGCCGCGACGTTGCCGGACCAGGACTCCCGCATGGCGGCGCTGGGCGTGTTGGGCCGACTCAAGCGGCCCTCCAGCCTGTCGTTGCTGGGCCAATCCGTCTATGACCCGGACCCGTCCGTCCGGGCGTTTGCAGCGGGGGCCTTGGGAGAGTTCGGTGACCCTCAGGCGCTCTCGTCGCTCACACACGCGTTGGGAGATGAGAACCCGCGCGTCCGCAGCGTCGCTGCCGCCAGCCTGGGACGGTTGAAGCTGGCCCAAACCAAGCCGCTCCTGAAGCAGGCGGCGCGCGATCCGGTCGAACTGGCCCGGGCCGGAGCCATCGAGGGCCTGCTCAGGCTGGGAGACAGCGAAGCCGTCCTCTTGGCCGCCGACCTGGCGAAGCATGGAGACCCTTCGGTCCGCAGCGCCGCCGCCCTGGCCCTGGGACTGGCGGGGAATCGGAAAGCCCTGCCGGTCCTGGAACTGCTGCTCCAGGACCAGCAGCCGCAGCCTCGCTTGACGGCGGCCCGTGCTTTGGGCAAACTCGGCGGGCAGGCCGTGGTCCCGTGGCTGAAGAGGGCCCTTGCCGACACGGATCTGGCGGTCCGCATCACTGCCGCCGGGAGTCTGGCGCAGATTCTGTCACGCCCGCTTCGAAAACCAAGGGGTAGATCATAGATCGTCGAGGGGGGGAACGATGTTCAAGTTGCTCGGTTGGCTGATCCTGTTCGTCGCCGGTTTTACTGCCGGATACTACGCAGGCCAGAATCCGGTTGAAGAACTGCAACGATCGGTGTCTGATCTGACGCGGAGCGTCCTGGATGTCAGCACGGGGCTCCAACGGACCGTCCGGCTGCGCCACGGGCTCGTGGACGGCAAGGCCCATGTGGTCGAAGCAAAAGCGGAGCTTCTCGATAAGAATTACGGAAACGCCGCCACGGCCCTGGCGCAGGCCATCGAGAGCCTGGAGAGAGCCAGCGCGGTTGAGCGGGAGACCCGAGGCACGCAGAAGGTCAGGCCGTTGCTGGAGAAGGTTCGAGAAGTCCATCTCGAGCTCTCCATGGGACGGCCGATTCCGCGAACCAAGCTGGATGACATTCAAAAGGAACTGGACGCCCTGCTCGCTCCGCCGCCGCCGAAAGAGGCGAAAGCAGCCAAGGAACGGAAGGAGTCCAGAGAAAGAGAGTAAGCGGGCGGCTCAGGCGTTTGCGGCGCGTTTCTTCCAGGCGGCGAGAATCCGCTCGACCCGCATCCGCACCACCAAATCCGGATCCTTCATGAGCGGCTTGATCGCCTCACGCCCCCGCTCGTCGCCGATCTTCTCCAGCGCGGCCGCGGCGGTCAGGCGGATGTACCAGTCCTTCTCCTGCAGCATCTCGATGAGGGGATCGATGGCTTTCTCGTTCTTGATGCGACCGAGGGCGATGACCGCCTGCTTGCGGATCAGCTCGTCTTTGTCCCGCAACGAGGCCACCAACTTCTCAATGGCCGGCTCCCCCAGCTCGACCAGAGCATCGGTTGTTTCTTCCTGGAACTCATCGCTCCGCAACTGGGCGACCAGGGGGTCCAGCACCCGTTCGTCCTTGATCTTGCCCAACGCCCGAATGACAGCCCTCCGGCTGTCCCAGTCTCGAAGCCGCTTGATGAGCCCCTCGACCGCCGGTGAGCCGACCATCCCCAGCGCTTCGACAGCCGCTTCGCGCACCTGCCAATCCCCGTCTCGGAGGGCGCGCAGCAGGGGCTCAACGCAGCGCTCGTCCCCCATCTCGCCCAGGGTGATGACCGCCTCACGGCGCACGACCCAGTCGGTATCCTTCAACAGGTCGATCTGGATTTCAATCTCGTCCTTAACCTTCTCTTCATCCAGAACAACCTCTTCCGTCTGGTCGATGGCCGTGGCTTCCTCCGTCGCAGGAGCCTCGGCCATAGCCATGGCATCCGAGACCTGATCGGTCAGGGCGTCATCCCCTTCGCTCTCCGGATTTTCAGGCGGGGACAGATCAGTCACTTTTTTCTCGTCATCGACCATGAGCCATTCTCCTCCATCCAGATCCTCTCGTCCTTAGTCCCTATCGTTCAGGCAAGAACAGCCGGAGCAAATTGATTGCTACCCGCCGGTCGCCGCTTCAGCCTTGGGCTCAGCCTTCCCGGCCTCTGTCCTCTTTCCAGCCGCATGGCGGAGCCTGATGGCCAAACTACGCCGCTTCCGCTGCGCCCGCTTGAGTCGTTTGTGCAGTGCGCGCAGGGCTGCGTTCCCTTCCGGGTTCTCCGTGCCGATCAGTCGTTCCCGAACCTTCTTTTTCAGCCGCGCTTCATCAGTCTCCACGGGGGTCTTCTTTGCCATAAGATCATACTCCTCCATTGTCAGGACTCGTCATCGATCCACTGGTGCGAGAGAAGTTCTCAGTGTAGTGGAGACCCGTCAAGGCTGTCAACCGGAGCAGGATCGGGAAGAAAAACGATCGGGGGAGGACTAGGGAACGTAGAGCGACGCCACCTGGGAGACCCAGTGATCATCGGCAGACCAGTGGTCGTCCGTCAGTAAGTCGGCGATCCGGCGAGCGCGTCGTTCGCGCAGCAGATCGCCAGGGAACAGAGGCAAGGCGCGCGCGCCGCGCGCATCGTGCCCGCGAGCGGGTGACTCAGGATATTCGTGCAGGGGAATGAGGGAACGTCCGCCTTTCGCCGCCAGCCCGTCCGCCGCAAGGAGGTAGCCGCCGTGGCTCCCGATCACCTCGAGGGAGACCGCTGAGATTCCGTCCTCCATCATGCCCAGTTCCTCGGCCGCTGCATGGGAGAGGTCGATGATCCGGCCGTTCACATAGGGGCCCCGGTCATTGATGCGCACCTGCACCTGTTTCCCGTTCTTCACATTCGTCACCCGCACCACCGTCCCCAAAGGCAGCGTCCGATGAGCGCCGGTCAGCGCCTCCATGTCATAGGTTTCGCCGCTGGCCGTCAGCCAGCCGTTGAAGTCCTGCCCGTACCAGGAGGCGATGCCCCGCTCTTTCATTCCCACATCCAGATCGGCCTGTCCTTTCGGAAGGCAGGTGCAGGCAGCCAGCAGCAAACCGACTAGAGAAACCATCATCCACCTGGTACAGAACTCAACGCTTGGACTCACAAGGTCCTCCTCTTCGCGATAACCCCTGTTCCCTGTCCCCACAGCGCCCCGGATTACATCAGGGGGGTCAGGGCTGAACCAACTCGATACTTGGGATACGCCTGACGACTGGGGATAAGTCGAGGATGAACGAAGTGGGTGGACTATAGCAATGGCCCGTCGGCAAGTCAAGTTGAAACTTGAGATAAAAATAAAGCTGAAATATTTTCAATGCCTTATGAATGCTTTAGAAAGAGAATTCCCAATGGTGGAAGAGTCAGGGATAAGGAATAAGGGAGTCCATGGCAGGGGATAGCCTCAGCCAGAACCTCTCCGCCGTTTCCTTGGTTACTCCCCCCATAGGCCGATGCATCGCTGTTGAGCAGCTCCCGGTACCGGCCAGAAACCGGGACCCCAATCCGATAGCCATATCTGGGGACCGGCGTGAAGTTGCCGACGCAGAGGACCGAATCGGCTGGGTCCTGGGCTTGGCGGAGGAATGAGACGACGGACTGCTCGGCATCGCTGAAATCAAGCCACCGGAAGCCAGACCAGTCGAAATCCACCTGCCACAAGGAGGGTTCCGCCCTATAGAGTCGATTGAGGGCTCGGACATAGCGTAGCAGCCCTTGGTGGGGATGATACTCGAGCAGATGCCAGGACAGGCTCTCATCATGGTTCCATTCCCGCCATTGCCCGAATTCCCCCCCCATAAACAGCACCTTTTTGCCAGGATGCCCGTACATGTAGCCAAGCAGGGCCCGGAGGTTGGCGAATTTCTGCCAATCATCCCCCGGCATCTTGGCCAGCAACGCCTGCTTGCCGTAGACGACCTCGTCGTGCGAGAGGACCAGGACGAAGTTCTCACTGAAGGCATAGACCAAGCCGAACGTGAGCTTGTCCTGATGGTACTTGCGGTGGACAGGGTCCAGGTGAAAATACTCCAGGATGTCGTGCATCCAGCCCATGTTCCACTTGAGGCTGAAGCCCAACCCCCCCACATAGGTGGGGCGGGAAACCCCCGGCCAAGCGGTGGACTCCTCAGCGATGGTCAGGACACCCGGGTATTCCCGGTGCACCACGGTATTGAACTCTTTTAAGAATTCGACGGCCTCCAGGTTCTCGTGGCCGCCGTAGCAATTCGGGATCCATTCACCCGGCTGTCTCGCATAATCCAGGTAGAGCAGGGAGGCCACAGCGTCCACGCGCAGGCCGTCGATGTGGTACCGGTCCAGCCAAAAGAGGGCGCTGTTCAAGAGAAAATTGCGCACCTCCACCCGGCCGAAGTTGAAAATCCGGCTGTGCCATTCCGGATGGTAGCCGAGGCGCGGGTCAGCATGGTCATAGAGTTGAGTCCCATCGAACCAGGCCAGCCCATGAGGATCATCGGGAAAATGAGCCGGCACCCAGTCCATGATGACCCCGAGGCCCGCCCGGTGGCAGGCGTCCACAAAAGCCATGAACTCTTCCGGCTGGCCGTAGCGGCTGGTGGGGGCAAAGTAGCCGGTCGTCTGGTATCCCCAGGACCCATCAAAGGGATATTCGGTGATCGGCATCAATTCCAGGTGGGTATAGCCCAGGTCCTTCACATAGGGGATAAGTTTGGCTGCCAGCTCCAGATAGGTCAACCAGCGGTTGCCTTCTTCCGGGACCCGCATCCAGGACCCGAGATGGACCTCATAGAAGGATAGGGGGCCGCGTAACGGATCGCCGGAGGCTCGCGCCTCCATCCAATCGTGATCGCCCCACCGATACCCGGACAGGCTCCGCACGATCGAGGCGGTCTTAGGCCGGAGTTCCGCCGCAAAAGCATAGGGATCGGCCTTCAGGAAGGAGGCTCCCTGCTCCCGCGGCCTGATCTCGTACTTGTAGGCGGTCTCCTCGGGGACGTCCGGAATGAAGAGCTCCCAGAGGCCGGTCTGCCCCCGATTCCGCATGGCATGGCGTCGGCCGTCCCAGCCGTTGAAGTCACCGACGACGCTCACGCGTAGGGCGTTCGGAGCCCAGACGGCAAAGCGCACGCCGGCAACCCCCTCGATCGTCAGGGTCTGCGCGCCGAGCATCTCGTAAGCTCGGTAGTGGCGGCCTTCGGCGAACAGGTGCAGATCAAAGTCTGTGAACAGAGGCGGATAGGAATAGGGATCGTGGCGGTCCGTGACAGCCCCCCCCCGCTCCGCCACCCTGAGCTTGTATCGAACCTGCCCAATGGCGGCCGACACCGTTGCCTCATACAGCCCTGCCTCATGGACAGGCTCCATTGGAATCGGGCTCCCCTGGCCGCCTTCCGGCAGGAGGCTGACCGACCGTGCTTCCGGCAAAAAGGCACGGACCACCGTGGCCGGCGCGCCGTTTCGTGAAACCGGATGGGGTCCCAGGAGGGCAAAGGGGTCCCAGTGCTCTGCCTTCACCAGCCGTTCGATATGGTCGGCGAGGTCATCCATCGGATGTTACTGTATCCGATCTGCGGATGAGAGGCAATGAACCGCAGGAATCCGATCGTGCCATCGAGTGGACGCCCCAACTGAACATGTCATCTTGACACACTTGGGCCACTCCCCTAACATCGCCGACAATCCGATGGCCGTTTAGCCGGCCGGCAATCAAACCGTCAACCTCCGCATTGAGACAATGCCCACCAAAGGCTCACCTGACTTTGTTCGCCTCCTGATCGCGCTGGCGGTCTTCGTCGGGATGGCTGGCCTCACGATGGGACTCCGCCACCTGGCCTTCCGCGCGTTGCACCGCTGGGGGTCGAGGACCAGCACGGTTATGGACAGCGTCATCTTCAAGAGCCTCCGCCTCCCCTCCATCGCCTGGTGTATCTTGATCGGACTGTATAGTGCGTTGGACCAGGCGCGCCTGCCCCCGCGGCCGAGCGCGCTGGCCCTCAATCTCGTGTACGGTCTGCTGGTCCTGTCAGTGACTGCCGCCATCGCCAACCTCTCCAGCGCCACGTTGAGCCATACCCTGACGGAACACCGGCTCCCGATCCCGGCAACGGGGCTCTCGCTGATGATCTTCAAGGTCACCATCTGGGTCCTTGGCGGTCTGGTGCTCCTCAGCAGCCTGGGCGTCTCGATCACCCCAATTCTGACCGCCCTGGGAGTGGGAGGACTGGCGGTCGCCCTGGCTTTGCAAGAAACTCTCTCCAACCTCTTCGCCGGCCTGCACCTGTTGATCTCACAGCCGATCCGGGTCGGAGACTTCGTCAGGCTTGAAACAGGGTTGGAGGGGTACGTGGCCGACATCGGATGGCGGGCGACGAAACTCAGGACTCTGCCGAATAACGTCATCGTGGTGCCGAACAGCAAGATGGCCCAATCCATCCTGGTTAATTACTACTTGCCGGAGCCGAAAATGGCGATCTCCATTCAGGTCGGGACCAGCTACAATGCGGACCCTGAGCAGGTGGAGCGAGTGCTCCTTGAAGAAACCTCCAAGGCGATCGGCCAGGTTCCAGGGCTTCTGATCGAGCCAAGCCCGACCGTCCGGTTCATCCCCGGCTTCGGGGAGTCTTCTTTAGACTTCACCGTGACCTGCCACGTGCGACAGTTCGAAGACCAGTACCTCGTCCAGCATGAACTCCGAAAACGTATTCTGAAGCGCTTCCGCGAAGAAGGGATCGAGATTCCTTTTCCCCACCGTATCGTCCGTCTGGAGGCCGCCCAGGCCGGGTCAGCAGACCGCCCCCCACGGGCAGCATCGGCAGAAGAAGCGATCCCGTGACCGCGTTATCGCTCCGGACACGCACCTCTGGCGCGGCACGTTCCGAGACAGGAGGCCCTGCCTGGGCGGCGGTTTTATCCTACGCCCTGTCTCCCTTGCATCGACACCTGGTATGTGCGACCGGAGAACGCCGGACGCTCAGCGCGCGGCTGATATGTCTGCTCCTCACCATCAGGTTGATCCTTCCCCTCGTCTCCCTCTCCTTCCTCATCGGCGACGAGCTGACGCGGGCCTATACGGCGATCGGAGGGCTGGCCGAGCGGGCAGCCAAGGGGGAGTCCCTCCTGCCGGATCAGTGGCGTCAATATCCCATGATGGTGGCGGCGATCGAGCGGTTGGATGAGTACGAGCGGCTCACCGGGAAAATGTTCGAGCCGACCTCATCGAGAACTTGGCGGACCTGGGAAAGTTGCTTCTAGGTGAACTCACCAGATTGGCGACGAACGTGCTCGTGGGAGTGATCGAACTGCTGTTCCTCCCTCTCTGCTGCTTTTTCTTTTTCGGGACGGGGACCGCTTGGCGGCCTGGCTGCAGGACGTCCTGCCGTTCTCACGGAAACGGCAGCGGCAGGCAATACAACGTTTCGACGAGATCGTGACCGGGTCCATTTACGGCAACGCCGTCGTCGCGCTCGTAGTCGGAAGCGTGGGCGGACTCGCGTTTTTCGCGGTCGGGTTTCATTTACCGTTCCTGTGGGAGCGGCAATGGGAATGCTGGTCTACCTGCCGATTCCCGGCGTGTCGCTGGTCTGGGTCCCGGGCGCCCTCTACCTGTTTTTTCAGTCGGCCTACCTCAAGACAGCCGTTCCCTGCATGGCCGGCGCGGTCATCCTTTTTCTCGACCATGTCGTCAAAAACCTGTTGGCTGTCGGCCGGGTGAAGCTGCATCCGCTGCTGGTGATCTTCAGCGTCCTGGGTGGGCTCAAACTGTTCGGGCTGCTGGGGCTGGTGGCCGGGCCGCTCACCGTCGCCATGTCGATGGCTTTGCTGGACGTCTATCGCATCGGACGGGCGGAAAGCTCGGGAAAGGAAGGGGGTGACCTAAGGAGAGACCGGAGCGTGACACGCTCCGGTCGTCATAGACCTCGCCACGGACAACGAGCCTGCACCGTGATGGTTACTTCAGCCGCAGGAGGTTGTTGTCCACCTTCGTGTTCATCAGTAGCTTGTCAAGGCTGTCGGTGAGGACTTCGCTGGCAAGTTCCTGCGCGTCTTCCGGATCAAACCAAAAGACCTTCTGCATGCCGTCCCCGTTCAACGTCATACGGACGATGCTCCCATCCGCTTTGTTCGTGCCTTCCACCACCAGCTTGGTTCTGACCGTGATCTCCGTGTGCGCAAAGCGGCTCTCGGCGTTCACCGATAAATTCAGCAGCTTGCCGGAGAATGTCACATCCGGGCTCCCTTCCACGCGCCAGCCTTTCCGCTTGAGATAGTCGGCCATGACCTTTGCCACCACGTCTCCCGGCTTGCCGCCCGGCACGTTGAAGGTCGTCTCGCCACCCCAGAGATGATGCCGCACGCCCAGCCGGTCCTTCTCAGGCCTCGCGTCTTCAAAGGACGCCACCGTGCCGGTGAGGCTGTCGGCCTTCTTCTGCGGCGCTTCGGAGGAGGACGGCACCGCCTGCAAATCCAGATTGACCGCTCCTTTGGTCGCGCAACCGGCCAAGGCCAGCAGCGCTACCGTGAGCACTGCCAGATATGTCTGTCGCTGAGTCCTCCTGTTCACGAGTGCCTCCATACCAACCTTCGGTTGAGCCGCCGCGTTCGATCAAATCGCGGCGGATAGTTTTTTGCCTCCAGCGTCCTTTTCGCCCCTGATTGGCTGGCAGACTCTTCCCGAACCCTGAGCCGCCTTCGCCGAAAAACTTATTGCAAGGCCAGGTGCGCCCGCCGGTTCTTCTGCCAGCAGTCCTTATTGTGCTCCGTGCAGAACGGCTTCTCCTTGCCGTAGCTGGTAACCTGGATCTGGGCCGTCGGCACCCCCAGGTCGCCCAGGTACCGCATGGCCGCCTGAGCGCGACGCTCTCCCAAGACCAGGTTGTAGGCCAACGTACCGCGTTCGTCACAGTGACCGGAGATCAGCAGCTTCCAGCCGTTCTCTGACTTAAGCAGGCTGGCATCCCGCTCCAACGTCGCTTTCCCGTCGTTTCGGATCGCGGCTCGGTCATAGTCGAAGAACACATCTGCGAGCTTGGAAGCCAGTTCGGCCAACCGGTCCGTCGCGGCAGGGGCCGCTTCAGTCGGGGCCTGCCTAGCCACCAGCGGAGGCGCTTCCGGCTCCGCCACGCGGGCCTCCGGCGGAGCCTCCGGCTTGCCGAAGCCCATCTCTTCGCGGGAGGGGGCGCTGGGACCTGGCACTAGAGTCTGATCGCCCGCCGAGGTGGACAGATTCTTGCTGCAACCGGCCAGCAAGACCGTGACGGCCACGCTGAGGTACAGCGAGACAAGACAGGTATTCTGAGACATCTTCATAGAGGTTCCTTTGTGGGGGTTATGGGACATGAATCGCGCGGGCCACGAGCCCGTCGTCATTCTTGACATAGGTGACCGACGCGGTTTCTCCGACCTTGAGATTGTCGAGGGTGACTTTCTTGGCCCCTCTCGTGATCACCGTGCCGGACTCCACGACGGCGCCGACGATCGATTCCTGCTTCTTGGCCGTTAGGGTCTTGACGACGATGACCGGAGGACTATCCGCGACGTTGACCGCTACCACTTCGCCTTTGACGGTACGTGTCGGCTGGTCCGCCTCGACGACCAACGCCGTCACGCCGACCATGCCGGCCACGGCCAGCATGACGAACAGCTTGCGCAACAGAGCTTCCTTCCTTTTTCTCTCCATCGTCCTCTCCCTCTCCGCATATCTGCGGACGCTCAAAGAATACACGCTGGGCTCCACTATATCAAATTTTTCTATTTCATCAAGAGAAAAACCGACGGCTGGAGAACAATGCATTCTTCAAATCGCTCTGCCGACAGCGAACCTGCGGCTTTTTTCGCCTTTGCCGCTTCCTGCTCAATTGGGCAGGCAGCGTCGCGCCACGCCCTTGACTGGCCATCGGGGGACGGCTAATATCCAGCAGGACCCGCCGCCTTGTCCGACTGAAGGCCGCGGGTCCTGCTGCGAAGTAAGGGACGCGGGAGCCTGGGCGGAACGATGATCGAAGCGCGGGACATGACCAAACGCTATGGCGACCTGACGGCCATCGAACGGGTCACGTTCACAGTGGCCAAGGGTGAGGTGCTGGCCTTTCTGGGACCCAACGGAGCCGGTAAAACGACCACCATGCGAATCCTGACCTGCTTCATGCCGGCCACCGAAGGCACAGCCCTGGTGGCCGGGTTTGACTGTTTTGAACAGCCGGTTGAGGTCAAGCGCCGCATCGGCTACCTGCCTGAGACCCCGCCGGTCTATCAAGAGCTAACCGTCACGGAATACCTCACTTTCGTGGGCCGCATCAAGGGCATGGGAACAGCCGCCCTGCGGGCCGGCCTGGACCGCGTGGTGGAGCGGCTCTCGCTGGGCGACGTACGCCATCGCCTGATCGCCAACCTCTCCCGAGGCTATCGTCAACGGGTGGGACTGGCTCAGGCCCTGCTGCATGATCCGCCGGTGTTGATCCTGGATGAGCCGACGGTTGGACTGGATCCGAAGCAGATCATCGAGATTCGCGAACTCATCAAGAGCCTGGCCGGCTCCCACACGGTGATCCTCAGCACCCACATCCTGCCGGAAGCCACGGCGGTCTGCCAGCGGGTGGTCATCATCAACGCCGGTCGGATCGTGGCGGAGGATCAGCCGGACCGCCTGTCCGCACGGCTGCGCCGATCGGAAAAACTCAGCATCACAGTCAAGGCACCGCCCGCCGATCTGGCCGGCCGCTTGCGCGCCCTGCCCGGAGTTCTGGCTGTCTTCGAGCCGACGGACGGGGGAGCCTTCCTTCTGGAATGTGCGCTGGGCCGGGACCTACGGGACGACATCGCCCGGTTTATCGTGACGAACGGGTGGGGCCTGTTGGAGCTGAAGACCGTGTCGATAACTTTGGAAGATGTGTTCCTGCACCTGACGCAGCATGAAGCAGGCATGGAGACGGGCTCAGGAACCACCGAAACCCAGGAGCCCACTCTATGACCCCGGTCGGCGCCATCGTCGCCAAAGAGCTCCGTTCCTATTTCGTGTCGCCGATCGTCTACGTGGTGGGTTCCGTCTTCCTCCTCATTTTCGGCGTCTTGTCCTATGCCTACGTCGTTCTGGCCGGAAGCCAGGCGGTCCGGATGATGCAGCTCCAGGGTACCGCTGCCCAGCTCAACCTGAATGATCTGGTTTTCCGGCCCACCTTCGGCAGCATGGCGATCGTGCTGCTGCTGGCGCTTCCCCTGCTCACCATGCGCCTGTTCGCGGAAGAACGGAAGCTCCGAACCTTCGAGCTGCTCATGACTTCTCCTATCGGCATCAACGAGATCGTCTTCGGCAAGTTCCTGGGAGCCTACGTGATCTTCCTGGGCTTGTTGGGGCTGACCGGTCTCGTCCCGCTGGTCCTCTCGATGTACAGCAGTTTCGACTGGAATCCGATCCTGACCGGCTATCTCGGCCTCGCCTTACTCGGCGCCCTGTTCGTCGCTGCGGGCGTGCTGGCCTCGGCGCTGACCGAAAACCAGATCGTGGCCGCCTTCCTGAGCTTCGGCCTGCTGCTCCTGGTCTGGCTGCTGGGGGGGTTGGGGGCCATCCTGGGGGACACGCCGCTTGGCAACATCTTCGCCTACCTGTCCTTCTTCGAGCACTTCGACCGTCTGGTACGCGGGCTGATCGATACCAAGGATCTGGTCTATTTTCTCTGCGGCCTGGTTTTGCTGCTCTTCCTGGCCCACCGCGTAGTGGAGGCACAGCGATGGAAGTGATGAGGAAAAGCGTGGCAGCCAGACCATCCCTTTGCTCCCGGAGCGCGCACGCTCGGAAGGTGCTCGCTCGACGGCCGCAGTCAGGCTGGCCCGGCTGCCCCCCATGGAAACGTGGACCGGGGAACGAAGGAAAGCAATGAACCGATTTGCCTCATCCATCGGCATTATTGGTGCAGGGCTCGCCGTGGCGGGCTTTGTTGCCTACAGCCTCGCGCCTGAGAAACTCTGGCTGGTCACCCTCAGCGAAGGCCTGGCCCTGGTCTTCCTGGTAGCCTTCTTTGTCGGCCACTTTGAGACGCTCAAGGCCTTCTCCGCGCGCCGATCCACGCGCCTGGGGCTCAATAGCCTGCTGATGGTGTTGCTGTTTGTCGCCATCCTGGTCATCGTCAATTTCCTCGCCGCACGCCATTCCCAACGGTGGGACTTCTCGGAAACTCAGCACTTCACCCTGGCCCCTCAGACACACCGGATGCTCAAAAGCCTGACCCGCGAGGTCAAGGTCACGGTTTTCTCCCAGGACCGGAGCCAGGCCTACATGACGTACAAGGACCTGCTGGACAGCTACAGGCAGGAGAGCGATCAGTTGAAGGTGGAGTTTGTGGACCCGGAACGGAGGCCGGCAGTGGCTCGCCAATACGGCATCACCAGGACCGACACAGCCGTGATCGAGAGCGGGCCGCACACGACCCGCGTCACCGCTGCCTCGGAGGCGGAGCTGACGGGGGCGTTGATCCGCGTGTCCAAGGACAGCAAGAAAAAAATCGTGTTTGTGGACGGACATGGGGAACGGAGCATCGCAGACCAGGAACGGACCGGGCTCTCGGTCGCGAAGGAGGCGCTGGTCAAGCAGGGCTATGACGTGGGGACGCTCACCCTGTTGCAAGCCAGCTCTGTGCCGGAGGACATCTCCGTGCTGGTGTTGGCCGGTCCCAAGCGGCCGGTCACCAAAGAGGAAAAAGACCGTATCGCCCAGTACGTCGCCTCAGGCGGCCGCTTGCTGATTCTCCTTGATCCGGAAACGCAGGCCGATCTGGATGATCTGCTACGCCGGTGGGGCGTCGAAGCGGGAAAAGGCATCCTCGTGGACCTGCAAGACAGGTTGGCGCAGGGAGATCTGACCGCGCTCATGGTTCGGACCTTCACCGAACACGAGATTACCCAGGATTTCAACTTCGCGGTCTTGTTTCCCCTGTCCCGCTTCCTGGCCTTTCACGACGAGATAGGCCAGGAGTGGGACTTTGTCCCCTTGGCCAGGACCTCGGCCAGGAGCTGGGCTGAGACCGACATGAAGGGCCGCGTCGTCGGGTTCAACGAAAAGGAGGACGTGCAAGGCCCCCTGCCTCTGGCTGCCGCCCTGACCCCCAAGAAAGCCCCGGTGGAAGGCCGGAAGCGGGCGGCAATTGTCGTGGTCGGTAACTCCTCCTTCGCCAGCAACGCCTACGTGAATTTTCCCGGCAACACCGATTTTCTCCTGCACGCGCTGGGGTGGCTGGCGGAGGAGCGGGAGTTGATTTCCATCACGCCCAAGGAGCCGGCCTTTCGCCCTTTCATCCCCAATCCGACCCAGGAGCGCCTCCTGCTCTACGTCCAGGTGCTCCTGTTGCCAGCCCTGACCTTCCTCTGGGGCATGGCCACATGGCGACGTCGACGCCGCCTGTAAAGGCCGCCATGAAGCGCTACTGGCTGACAATCCTGATGGCCCTTGCGCTGGCCGGCCTGGCTGCCTATGTCTATTGGGTCGAGCTCCCCTCGGAGCATAGCCAGACCGTGTCGGAAACGCGGGAGAAAAAACTGCTCCCGTTCGAGGAACGGGAGATCACCGGCCTGACCGTCCGTACGGAAAGCAGCGACGTGGTCCTGGCGCCGGATGAAGGACGGACGTGGAAAATTACGGCTCCGATTCGGGCGGAGGCGGACCGGCGGGAAGTCGACGCCCTGCTCAGGGCCCTGGTGTTGGGGAAAGTGGCGCGTGTCGTGGAGGAAAAAGCGGCAGCGCTCGCCCCCTTTGGGCTCGAGCATCCCTCCGTCGTCCTGACCGTTACGGCCGGATCCAACCAGGAGACCCTCTCGTTGGGCGACAGCGGGCCGATCTCTTCCACCCTCTATGCCATGCGGGAATCCGACAGAAAAATCCTTTTGACCGACCTGGCGCCCAAAGACTTCCTCAACAAGACACTGCTGACCTTCCGGAAGAAGGAAGTGCTGCGTGTTGACCAGCCCCAGACCGAGCGCCTGCGACTCACCTCCCCCGCCGGCGAGATTGTCCTGTACCGGCAGGAGACAGGCGGTCCTGAGGCTCAGCCGACATCGGCACCCATGCCGGACAAAAAGAAATGGAAGATTCTCTTTCCGATCGAGGCAAAAGCCGATCTGGTTGAGGTCCGCGGCCTCCTCCTGAAGCTGGAAGACCTCAAGGCCCTGGGGTTTGTCGATCCGGGGCCTCAGCGCGATGCGCTCCTGTCAAAGCTCACCAAGCCGGAGGTCAAGATCACCATCCATGTCGCCGGCGCAGACCAGACCGTAAAGCTGTACCAGCCGGATCCGACAAGCGGCGAGGCCTACGCGGTTACCACCAGCGACGCGCCCATCTATCGCGTCAGCCCAGCGGCTCTCAAGGATTTCTCCAAGGAGCTGTTCACGCTCCAGGACAAACGTCTGCTGGGCATGGATCTGGACGAGATCGCCATACTGGCGGTGAAGACCAGGGACCAGCAGTACGTCCTCATCAATCAGAACGGGGAATGGGTTCTGGAAGACCAGCCGGCCGAGACGCTGAATCAAGAGGCTGCGGACCTTTTTGTGAGCCGGGTGGTGAACCTGCCGGCTGAACTGCGCGTGGTCAAACAGGCCGGCCCGCTCGCCCCCTACGGCCTCGCAACCCCGGCCGCCGAGTTCACGGCCACGGCCAAGGACGGTAAACAACGTGGCCGGCTGCTGCTGGGAACCAGTTCAGGCGGCTTGGTCTATGCGATCGGCCAGGGGCTCACGGGCATCTTTCAGGCACGGGCCGATCTCCTCACCCAGATCCCGGCCAAGACAGACCTCAAGGCCAAAGAGCGGCAAGTCAGCGGCGTGTCGAAGTGAGTGCCTGCGGCTGACGTTCTCCTCTTGTCGTGCCGTGACGGCTGGACATTCTCTTATTCGTTCGGTATCGTAGCCTCTGCGCCCCCGTAGCTCAGTTGGATAGAGCAGCGGTTTCCTAAACCGCGTGTCGCACGTTCAATTCGTGTCGGGGGCACCATACCGCGCTTGCGTGATCCGCCCGCTTCGATCACACGCGGGCGGATAGTTACTTTGCCTCCAGTAGGCTAGATTCTTCGGTTGAACCGGCGGCTATTTTTCGATGTATCGTAATTGTTGCCGCCGGATAAACACCTTCAGTGCTATTGGAAGATGGAGATACCGCGCTTGCGTGAGCCACCGGCCTTTTTATCGCTTTATCGTGACTGCGGCCCGCGGAGAAACCCTTAATTTGGCAGGCTTTCTGAAGCCAGGCTCCGCCTGAACTGATTGCCCTGGGATTTTTTTGGCGAGCAGACCGCAGATGAGGAGAAAATAACGAGGCGTGCCCGGCTTTGCCGGCTAAAGGCTGCGACGCAGCACACGCCTCAGAGGTTCAAGGCAGTTCTTATTGTATTGCGAAGTGCGCCCGCCGATTCTTCTGCCAGCAGTCTTCGTTCTGCTCGTTACAAAATGGCTTTTCTTTTCCGTAACTGACAATCTGAATTTGGGCCGGCGAGAGTCCGAGATCCGAGAGGTAGCGCTTGACGGACTGGGCGCGGCGCTCCCCCAAGACCAGATTGTAGGCCTGACTGCCCCGTTGATCGCAATGGCCCGTAATCAGAAGCTTCCAGTCCTGTTTCTCCATGAGCAACCGGGCATTGGCCTCCAACTTCGCTCGTCCCTCTTTCCGAATCGAGCTGCGATTGTAGTCAAAGTATACGTCTGACAGCGCGGCGGCCAACGCAGCCAGCCTGTCTGACCGAGTTGAAGACGATGAATCGGCAGCAGAGGTGCCGGACAGAGGCACTGCCGACTCCGTCACACGCACTTCCTTCATAGCATCCGGATTCCCGAACGCCATGTCATCTTTGGACTCCCTATGGTTTACCATGAACGCCTGGTCTTCCACCGATGTGGCAACTTGCTTGCCGGTGCATCCGGCCAGCATGATCGTGATGCCCAGGCAGGCATAGAATGCGTTCATGCGATCGTCTGTTCGTAACATGGAAGGACCCCTTTCCGGCGACCGATGGTGAAGGGCCGCCTCCCCAACCTTCTCCGCACCGGGTTCCAATTCATATGGTTGTCCCGTCGCAGGAACAGGCTGAACCATTTCCCATGGCGTCAGGTACCCTATCGGTTGGTCCCGTCGGAAGCTAAAGCCATCCGCTTGCAAGTCGGCCTATCTGGCGAGGAAAATCAATCCGTTCCGAATCAGGGTGATGTGCGTAACCTGGGGGCTAGTATACGGGAGGAGGGCGGACTGTCGCGCAAATACTTATAGCAGGTCGGGTACGCGGGAGCCAGGTTGAGTGGAGCACCACCGACCCTTCGAATCCCGGCTCCCGGTCACCGACCCTACTTCATCTTCAGGTGCTTCTTGAGGATGTCGGAGTTCCGGATGTCCTGGTTGTTCTTGCCGAGATCGTGCGCCATCTTGAAATGCTCCGTGGCCCCCTTGTGATCGCCGGTCTTATCCAGCGCGAGGGCGAGATTGTAATGCGCTTCGGCTGACTGAGGATCGTCCTTCGCAGCCGCCTGGAAATGCTTGAGCGCCACATCGAAGTGGCCTTGATTATAATGCTCGACCCCTTCCTTGCTGTGCGCTTCGGCCTTGGACCCGGCGGCCACCTGGAGCACCGGCGCAGCCTTGCCCATGTCCGCCCAACTGTTTTCCCCCGCCGCCGGCAGGAGACTCACGACAAGAATGACGAGACCGGCTAGTTGCATCATAACGTCCTCCATACCAACCTTTGGTTGAACCGCCCGCCTCGATCAGATCAAATGCGGGCGGATAGTTCCTTTGCCACCAGTGCTCTTGCCTCTTTCATAGATTTGATAGGCATCGAGCGAAGGCCCACCATTCACCCTTTTGCGAGGTTCAAAGATCATCCTTACCATCCAGTACGGACCGGCTTCGGTGTTGGATGTCTGGCCCTGCAGGGTTTCCATCCGCCAGCGGAAGAAGTTCTTTGGTTGCTTTTTCCTGCCTGGTGTGATAGCGTGAGCCTCGCTTCGTTGCCTCGGGCCTGGCAAGGGGGCATCGCCAGCAAGGCCCTGAATGGATGTTGTTTTGCCCCGGGAATTTGATCGGAAGTCAGACCTAAGCCGCTTCTTTACCCCGCGTCTTCGGCCCGCTCCTTCCCTTCTGCTCCTCGTTCTCGAGACCAAGACAATATCATAATCATTTTAAGGAGGGACCCAATGGGTTCGAAGATTTACGTGGGCGGCTTGCCCTATTCCGCGACCGAACAACAATTAACCGAGCTGTTCGCCCCGCATGGAACCGTGGAGTCGGCGCGCATCATCACGGACAAGTTCACCGGACAGTCGCGGGGCTTCGGCTTCGTGGAAATGGCCACGGAAGATGAAGCCAAGAAAGCGATTGAAGCGCTGAACGCCACCCAGATGGGCGGCCGGACCCTGACTGTGAACGAGGCCAAGCCGCAGGAGCCCCGTTCCGGCGGAGGCGGCTTCGGCGGAGGCCGAGGCGGCAGCGGCGGAGGCGGCGGAAAGCGCGGCCGCTGGTAATTGAGCCACTCACAGGAACAGGGCTGCCGCTCCGGTGACGGCCCTGTTCCATAATCCCACAGTGATGCCGTTCTGGCACGCGCAGCCCGCGCAGCGCGAGACCGAGGGCTGTGCGCACGCGTGACAACTCTGTCGTACTGCTGACGACCTTTCCCCTACGGCGTACCAAGGCCTGCGCCGACACGGTTGCATCACTACCACATTCTGGCCCGTTGCTATTGACGTAGGAGGCTCATGACCACGTTTGCCGATTTTCACCTGTTCCCTTTTCTGGCCCAACGGCTCCAGGGCCAGGGCTTTACCCAACCAACCCCGATCCAAGCGGCTGCGATCAAGCCGGCCATCGAAGGGCGTGATATTTTAGCCCAGGCCAAGACCGGCAGCGGCAAGACCCTTGCCTTTCTCATCCCGCTCATTGTGCGGGCCATGAGACCGACCCCCCTTGTCGTGGAACAAGAGGCTCCAGCCTCATTCAGTCATGCCTGTGGCCCCAATGCTTTGATCCTGGCCCCCACCCGTGAGCTGGCGCTCCAGATCGAAACCGAGCTACGGAAATACGCGCCGCCCGCCCTGACGTCGCTGTCCGTCTATGGCGGCACCCCGATTGAACGTCACTACCGGGCCCTCCGCCGCCCGCCGATGGTCATCGTCGGCACACCGGGCCGCCTGCTCGACCTGCTCGGCACGCGCCACCTCAGCTTGCGCGATGTGCAGTACGTCGTCATGGACGAGGCGGACCAGATGCTGGATCGTGGCTTTCTGCCCGACATTCAACGCATTGTGGGGCACCTCCCGAAGAAACGCCAGACCCTGCTGTTCTCGGCGACGTTTGCCTCGGAAATCCAAGCCCTGGCCGAAACCATGCTGAATCAGCCGGTGGAGGCCAAGGTGGATGTAGGGGTCAGCTCGCCGGTGAAGATCTCCCACGGCTACTATGTGATCCCGGCAGAAGAACAGCGCGTCCGGCTCGTCCATACGCTGCTGCAGGCCATGCCGAAAGGTTCACGGTCCATGGTCTTTTGCGAGCAGAAGTACAAGGTGCGGAGACTCGCCGCGAGATTGGGTGGCGAAGCAGCCCTGGTCGGGGCCATCACCGGCAACCACTCGCAGGCTCAGCGCGAGCGCACCCTCTCGGCCTTCAGGGCCGGCCGGCTGACGTCGCTCGTCGCCACGGATGTCGCAGCCCGAGGTCTGGACATCCCGGACATAGCCCAGGTGATCCATTATGAATTGCCGACCACGGCCAATTCCTACGTGCACCGGGCTGGCAGAACCGGGCGGGCGGAGAAAGAAGGGACGACCCTGCTGATTCTGTCGCCTCAGGAAGAGATTGAATACCTCCGACTGGTCAGGCGGCTCAGGATCGAGAGCCGGAAATTGCGGGTTCCGGATCTGGCTCCCATGCCTCAGCTTGCATTCCACAGGGACGAGCATGCCGAGCACCATCTGACGCGAGCCAGGCGACCGGTTCATCACCTTGATCGATCAAGGCGGCGAGGCGACGAACGGCCCTTCGGCGCCCACACCCCCAGACCGCATCGGAGTTCTGCGTCACAGGTTAGGCCCTGATGGTGATGACCCGGCGTACGCTTACGGAACGGGGGTAAGAGTCAGTATTGCATCGGTGAATCGAGGATAGGTTTCAAGGAGGTGCCCCCGTTTCCCCGCTTCAAAGTCCGCCGGGTCATAGCCAGGCGCCATCGTGGTCCCCAGAAGAGCGAACCGTCCACCCGGGCGAAGCCTGGAGCCCTGCCAGACTCCCTGCGGCACCACCAGTTGCAGTTGCATACCCCTCAGGAGGTCGGTCCCCAGCGTTACCTGTCTTCCCGATCCATCCGGCCACAGTTGAAGAAGTTCAACCGGATCACCCAGATAGAAGTGGTAGATCTCGTCGCTCCGCAGCCGGTGCAAGGCGGAGAACGTATCGGGCGTGAGCAGATAGTAGATCCCCGTCCCCACCGACCGAGGCCCACCGAAGCGGGCCGGCAGGATCCCCGATGGAATGATTTCAGTTGATCGATAGGTTTCGGCAAAATAGCCCCCCTCGATAGGAAGGGGCTTTAAACCAAGCACGGTTTTCAGTTGTTCGATGGAAATCATCACGCTCTCCCCGCACACCTGTGCGAATGAAAATCAGCCTTGACTCCCTTAGCGCGAGTTGGCTATTCTTTCTCATCATTCCACGAGGACGCTATGCCGGGCCACCCTCCTGGTTTCGCCCATTCCTTCGTCGCCTGCCTCCGCTCATGCCTCATACTCCTTGTCCTGTTTGCCTTCAGCTCACCGGCTCTGCCCGCCGACTTGGTGTATAAATACGTCGATGACAATGGGGTGACCTTTTTTACAGACAACCCGTCGCAGATTCCCCCTCAATACGTGGGTCGCGCTCAGGCCCTGGATGCGAAGACCTTGCAGCCCGTTCAGCAGGCGCCCGACGAGTCCGTTCCAACACCAGCAGGACTTTCCTCTCTCGCCAGGCCGGCCGACCAACCGCCGCCCAAATCGGAGCCGCCGGCTCCGCCATTTTTCGCCAGTTGGCTGGAAAAGGCGGCTGGAATTAAGGTTCCGGTTCCGACCCAATTCCAGCTCGGCGTCGGCCTGACGACCCTCGTTCTGGTCATCGGCGCCGTGATCATCATGCGCATGATCGACAACCTTGTGCTCAAGTTGCTCCTCAAGGCTTCCATTATGCTTGCCATCGGCGGCGCCGTGTACGCCATGTACCTGTCCGGCCTGAACGAGCGGGTTTCCCAAACCACCCACGAACAGACCGGCCAGACCACGACCGGCAAGGAGATTTTGGAAGGCGTAGCGGGGAAGGCCGGCCAAGTCAAGGACCTCCTTGACAAGACCGCCCTCGACCCGGCCAGGCAAGCGATCGAGAAGACCAAGGCCGCCACCGTCGGGGACGTTACCAAGACGGTGAACCAAGCCAATCAAGCCAACCAGCAATTGGACAAGCGCCTTCGTGAGATCGAATCGACTCCCTAGCCCTTCCCGAACGAGTTGCCTCCTCCTATGAAAGTCGTGGTACACTCTTAACGAAGGCCAACTTCGGTTCATGGCGGATCGCGGGAATGCTCAGGAGACGAGTGCGGGATCGGATAGATTTGTGTTGACTTGCCACCGAGCATCCGCTAACTTCCTCCCCGCCGTTGGAGCAAAGTGCTGCTGAATACCACGGACTGGAGAAGAACCGTCGCCCATGCCTGATCGCGCCTATGTCTTGATCAATGTCCTTCCCGGTCAGACCGCCAATGTCGTGCGGGCTCTTTCGGAGATCAAGGAAATAAAAACGATCGATGCCTGCTGGGGGAAACCTGACATTTTCACCCTGGTGGAAGTGGCCGACCAGGATACCCTGGCGACGCTGGTCCTGTCGAGGATCCACGCAATCGAAGGGGTTGGTCAGACCGACACGCATCTGGTGTATCGACTGCAGCAATAACGATGTCCGCGCGGAGGGCTTCCTGATGAGACGGCTCGTGCAGCTCTCGTTGGCTCTCTTGACGGTCGGATGCTCGACCATCACCGCGCCGCACGCGTCGGACAGCGCCGAAATGATGGTGGCCGCGCCTGAAAACCTCGTCAGAGCCGCGGTCATTCAGATCCTGGTTGAAAACGGGTACGAAGTCTTCAGCGGGGACGGCACGCAACCGGTCTTGCGGACCGGCTATCGGGAAGAAATGGACAGCCCCTTGGACGGGCTGCACCGGTCTCGGTTCGGCAGAGGCCGCAGCCGGGTTGAAGTCAGCATCGCCCAGGAAAACGACCAGGCTACCCGCGTGACGATCCAGGTCTCCTACGAAGGCAAGGACAGCCTCTTTGCTTCCTGGCAGCCCTACGTGCCGCCCCTGCCGCAGAGCGCGGCCAACCAAGTTCGGTTGATTAAGAACGCACTCGGTCTTCTCTAGCAGAGGCCCCGCGCTTTCACGGCGACTCCGGCCCTTCCTCTCCCAGCAACACCCCGAACCGTTCCGCCATCCGGTAGAGTGTTCGCCGGTCGATCCCCAGAATCCTGGCGGCCTTTACTTTATTGCCCCCGACCTCACGCAGCACCCTCATGAGGTACTGTTTTTCCATCTCTTCCAGCGTCGGCAACTGGCTCCTGCCTTGAGCCGTCTCTCGGGACGCCTCCGACTCGGCCGCGCCGGCTGTGCGGACTGCTTCGGGCAGATCGTCGGGCAGCACGAGAGGGCCGTGGCTCAATGAGACGGCCCGTTCGATGACATTCTCCAGCTCCCGCACATTGCCCGGCCAGTGGTAGCGTTGGAGCAGCGTCATGGTGTCCGGCACGAACCCTTGGATCAGCTTGCCCCCTCCAGAACATTTCCGCAAAAAATGATGGGCCAGCATCGGGATGTCCTCGCGGCGCTCCCGCAGGGGCGGGAGCAGGATTCGGACGACGTTCAGCCGATAGAAGAGATCTTCGCGGAACCGCCCCTCCTTGACCAGCACAGTCAAATCCCGGTTCGTCGCCGCGATGATCCGCACGTCCACATTGACCAGCTTGCTGCCAGCCACCCTGGTGAACTGCTGCTTCTGCAGTACCCGCAGGACCTTGGCTTGCGTGTGTAGGCTCATGTCTCCGATCTCATCCAGGAACAACGTGCCGCCGTCCGCCTGCTCGAACTTCCCCCGCTTCTGCGCCGTGGCGCCGGTAAAGGCGCCGCGCTCGTGACCTAGTAATTCGCTCTCGATCAGGGTCTCCGGAATCGCGGCGCAGTTCACCGGAACGAAGGGACGGTCGCGGCGGGGGCTCTGCATATGAATGGCGCGGGCCACCAGTTCCTTGCCGGTCCCGTTCTCCCCCTCCAGCAATACCGTGCTCCTGCCCTCCGCCACCCGGGCCACCAGCTTGTAGACTTCCAGCATGGACGGGCTGCTGCCGATGAGCTGGGATGGCTCCGTGCGCTCGCGCAGTTTTTCCCGGAACTGGGCGTTCTCGCGCACTAGCCGGCTGTGTTCGAGACCGCGGCGCACGACCAGCTTGATCTCTTCTTTCTTGAACGGCTTCGCCAAATAGTCATAGGCCCCTTGCTTGATCGCTTCAATCGCCCCCTCCATAGACCCGAAGGCGGTCAAGAGCACCGTGCAGGTGTCGGGGCTGAACTGCCTGAAGGCCTGCAGGACCGCGAGACCGTCCACCGCCCCCATGCGCATGTCCGTCAAGACCAGATCGAACCGGGTTGTCCGACCCCGCTCGATCGCCTCCGCACCGCCGGCCACCGCCTCGACCCCATAGCCCTCCTTGTGCAGAGCTTCGACCAGCAGGTCGCGAGCCACCGCGTCGTCGTCCACGACCAGGATCTTGGCTTCAGGCTCCATCACCGGTCCTTCCGGTCATCCCCACGACATCTCCCGGGCAACCGGGCAAGACGATCAAGACTTTCGTCCCCTTTTCCACCTCGCTCTCGATGGAGAGCGTGCCGCCGTGCGCGGCGACGATCTGCCGGCTGAGGAACAGCCCGAGCCCCGTCCCGTCGCCGATTGCCTTGGTGGTAAAGAAGGGCTCGGAGGCCCGGTGCAGATGCTCGTCCGGCATACCGCAGCCCGTATCGCGCACCATGAGGGTAAGCATGGCCTGGATGGGCGGTTCGCCGGCTCGTGCCCGCGCGTCCCGCTCGTCCGTCGTCACCGGCCGCCCGCCGATCTCAATGACCACCTCGCCGCCGGCAGCGGTCGCGGCCAGCGCGTTCGTCAGGAGATTGACCAGCACCTGCTGCAACTGCTCCACGTCGCCCCAGATAGGCGGACCTTCCACGCGCGACTCCACCTTCAGGGCAACCCCTTTGCCGGCGAAAGACGGCCCCATCAGCCCCACCACCGGCTGCACGAGGGCTTCTACCGGCAACCGGGCAAGAGCCGGCTTACGTTGCCTGGTGGAAGAGAGCAGGTCTTCGATGATCCGCACGACTCGGCTGATCTGCGAATCGACGATCTCGATCCGCTTGCGCATGTCCCCTGTGACCCCCGGCTCCTCCCCCAACGCCTGCACATGCCAGGCGATTGAATGAAGGGGGGTGCCCACCTCATGCGCGACGGAGGCCACCAATTGCCCGACGGCGGCCAGCCGCTCGGACCGGTTCAGGGCATCCTTGATCTCGACCAGTTGCGCATTGGCCTTGAGCAAATGCTCCGTCTGTAAGGCCAGTTCTGCGCGCGCGGCCTCCTCCCGGGTCTTCCGCTCCTCGCGCGTCATCGCGAAATAGGCCACGCCCACGAGTACTCCCGCCACGACCGTGCGGTTGATCACCGCGGACACGAACCGGCCCGGCTTGGTCGGTCGGAGCAGCCCGATGTAGGTGGCGATGACGCAGAGGGCAACGGTGACGTACATCAAGCGCCGATTCCTGGCTGTGGCGATGAGCAGAATGGGCAGGACGAATCCATAAGCTCCCACCACGTTGGCCGGTGCCACCGTCTCGACAATCACGATCAGGAGAAAGAGGGAGGCCGAGGTGGCCAGGACTAGGGGATTCTTGATTCCGATCTTCATGTTCTGGTTGGACGGGTCTCCCGCAACGAAGCTGCCAACAGGCTCGTTGCATGGTCTTCCTTCAACTCGCCCAGCGATAGCCTGATCTTCCGTAACCAATTGGGATAGCTGCCCACCGTACCGGGAACGTTCATCTGGGCCGGCTCGCCCAAACAGTCTTCGAGGGAGGCCATCATAATCCAGGAGGGCGTACGCGCCAGGAAGACATGGATGGCGCGGCAGAGCTCCGGCGTCAACCGGGAAACCGACGTCGGATCGTGCGGCATTCCCTCAGGCAAGAGCCCTTCGGCCCGCAAGGCGTCGAACAGACGTTCCCTGTCCCTTTGCCGTTCCTGCAGGGCCTGGTCTCGCTCTGCATTGCTTCCATAGAACCCCAACTTGAAGCGGGTTTCGATGTCCTCTGCACTCCAGAACCCTGAAAGAGTCGGCAGGTCATGCGTCGTCACGACAGCCAGGGCATGCTCCGGATAGGCTCGTGGCTCTTTCCAGCTTCCATCACCATGCCGCTCGAAGTAGAGGACCCGGTACGACAGCACGTTGGCCGCCACGAGCCGTTCGCGGACCGAGTCCGGCACGGTGCCAAGGTCCTCCCCCACGATGATCGCTTGGGAGCGCCGGCTTTCCAAGGCCAGAATGCCGAGGAGGTCTTCGGCTGGATACTGCACATAGGCCCCAGCCGAGGCCGGAAGCCCTCGCGGAATCCAGAAAAGCCGGAACAGCCCCATGACATGGTCCAGCCTGAGCGCGCCTCCATAGGCCAGGTTGTTGCGCAGCAGGGCGGTGAACATCCGATACCCGTTGGCGCGAAGCTGTCGTGGATTGATCGGCGGCAGGCCCCAATTCTGTCCTTCCGGCGCGAAGGCATCCGGCGGACAACCGCTGTCGGCCCCCAGCGCCAGGATGTCTTGGAAGACCCAGGCATCGCTGCCGGAGCGATCGCTTCCGAGTGCCAGATCATGGTACAGGCCGATCGGCATACCGGCCCCGCGCGCGCGGGCGGCCGCCCGCTCCAACTGCTCGCTCGCGATCCACTGCAGGTACTGGTGAAATCGGATGCGCTCGCCCTGTCTGGTCCGGAAAGCAGCCACGGCGGCGGACTGGCGGTCACGGTAGGCTTCCGGCCACTCCTGCCAGGTCCACAGATGGGGGAAGGCCCGGTGGAGCTCCTCCGACAGGGCCTGAAAGAGGGCGAAGTTCTCCAGCAGCTCCCCTTCCTCTCGCACGAACCGCTCGAAGGCCCGTCCGCGATCGGTCTTCGGCTGCCAAGCTTCTTCCGGACCGGCAAGGTGGCGAGTCTGAAATGTGGCGAAGAGAAACTCGAGCACCTCCCGCTTGGCAGCATAGACCTGGTCATAGTCGACCAGGTCACTTTTTCTGAACGACTCCAGCCTGGAGCGGAAGGTACTGTCCTCCAGCAGCCGCTGCGCCGCCTCCGACTCGCGCAGCTCAGGAATCTCCTCGACCGCAAGATAGAGGATATTCAGGAAAAGCCGGCTGTCGGGAGAATAGGGGCTGATGTGGTACGGCCTGGCATTCTTCAAGGCGTGGAGCGGGTTCAGGCCGATGCCCCCCGCACCCAGATCCCTAGCGGCCCAGTCCACGAAGTTGGCCAGGTCACTGAAATCTCCTACCCCCCAGTTGCCGGTCGAGCGCAGGGCGTACAAGGGCAGCGCCAGCCCCCAGGTTCGATGTCCTTGGAGGAAGCGCTGCGGCACATAACAGCTAGACGGCACGATAATAAGGCGGAGGCTCCCTTCCATCGGCCTGGACGCAGTTTCGGCTCGAGCCGTCAGGTCGTAATAGCCGAGCGCCAGCCCGGCGTGAACCGGCAGGTTAAACCGTGCATGCCGACGGCCTTCAATCAGGCGGGTTTCTGTAGGCACAAGACCCGGCCCCCAGGTCCCCTGTTGCTGCAGACAGCCGGACTCATCCCGCAGTTCCCAGATGATCCGCACCTCCCGATCTTCAGGCTCCCCGCACGGAAGCCGAACTGACCAGGTAGCCTCAGCGTCTTCTGCCCGGCGCACCAGGACCACATCGCACAGTTGCCGCCAGGGATCGTCTTCACAGGCCGACAACTCCTGCTGCAATTCATCCACCGTGGCGACCCGCAGACCCATGGCCGCCAGGATTGCGCGCTTGGTCTGGCTGGAGATCGTGTGGCACCTCCCCCAGATGTCGTAATAGTCAGGCGCGATCCCGCAACGTTCCGCCAGGGCATTCAAAAGTCCCTGCTCGTCTTGACCGTATCGTTCGTCCATCGAACCTGAGTCTAGAAACAAGGGGGCGGCAAGTCAAGGCAACTTGGCCCTTCCGGCTCCATCAGGTACAATCATTCATGCTCGAATTCGCCCTGGTGCTTGCGACCCTCTTGGTGGTGGGACTGCTCGGCCTCCTCACGACCATCCTGACTCCGCAGTTGATGACCGAAGTGGGGCTTTGGACGTTGATCGTCGGACTCGTCGCCGGGATTCCGACCGGCTTCTGGTACCACGTCATGCTCTATCGGCTCCTGGCCAAAAAGACGGCGGTGCCGGTCGGATGGTGGTGGTCGCCGGCGGATTTTCACCAGCAGTTGGCGCGAGACGAAGTGGCGCTGATCAAGCCCTGGTTCATGCTGGGCGGGGTCGGCTTCATGTTGTGCTTGGCTGGAGGCCTCGCAGCTATGGCAGGCCTTCTCCTGACCGGTTAACCAAGACCGATGAGGTGTGATGGGTGATGCGCGATCGGTTGACCCGTTGTTCATGACTCATCATCCATCACCCATCACGCATACGGCGAGGGATTTTAGGTGATCGTGCCCGAGAATATCCGCTTCGGTACCAGTTCCTGGGCCTATGAAGGTTGGCGGGGACTGGTCTACCGAAAATCCTATCCCAAGAGCCGGTTTGCCAAAGATTGTCTGGGCGAATATGTCTCCTACCAATACCAAGGGACTCCGCTGTTCAGGACGGTCGGACTGGACCACAGCTTCTACCGCCCCCCGACAGCCAGTCAGCTCGAACACTATCGGTCGCAGGTACCCGCAGATTTCAGGATCTGCTCGAAGGTCTGGGAGGAGATCACGATCCCAGCCTACGCCAACCAGGCACGTTACGGAGCGAAAGCGGGGACCGCGAACCCTCGGTTCCTCGACGCGTCGCTCTGTCAGGAGATGGTCCTTGGTCCTTCACTCGAAGGACTCGGTGCCCAGGCCGGTCCCTTTCTGTTTGAGTTCCAGCGCTATGGGCCTGAGCCGGAGGCTTTTCTTGCCTCACTCGACCGTTTCTTCTCCCGCCTTCCCCCCGGCCCGGCCTACGCTGTCGAAGTGCGCAATCCGGCTCTGCTCGGCACCCGCTATCGGGACCTTCTGAGGGCCCACGGCGTCGCGCACACCTACAATCATTGGAACGTCATGCCGCCCCTCTCCGGCCAGCATGCAGCCCTTGGGAAAACGTTCACCGCCGACTTTGTGGTGGTCCGTCTGCTGACTCCATTGGGCACGTCCTTTTCCGAGGCGGTCCGGCTCTACGCCCCCTATGACCGTCTGGTTCAACCCCTGCCCCGCATGAGAGCGGACACCTTGGCCTTGCTTCGACAGGCCGTTTCTGAGCAGACGCCCGTCTATGTTCTGGTCAACAATCGGTCCGAAGGCAACGCCCCCTTGACCATCCAGGCACTGGCTGACGCATTCCTCCCAGATGACGCCCAGCCCAGCGACTCCTGAACAGCCGCTGAGGGCCTGCCACACAATTGCGGCCATCCCCGCTGCGTAGTATGATGATATCCATCTGGTCTTCTGCTCGAAGTATGCGCGCCAGCGTTTGTCCTGGCACGCTCGTCCCAGCTGGACAAAGTCCCTGAGAAGGGAGGCAGCCATGGATCAGTTGAAGCAACCCTTCGGGTGGACAACCCTCTTGCTCTGGATAGCCATCGGGCTGGTTTTGTTTTCTCCTCAGCAGGCGCAAGCCGACAGCAACCGTCTGGAACTGGTGGGAGCCTACCGCTACCATTACAATGATCCGGTTACCTTGGCAGAAGCCAAGATCATGGCCTGTACGGAGGCGGCCAGGCTGGCGATCGACTCGTCCCGCTTCTTTATCGACGCCACGTCGAGCGTGGTGGAACCCCAGCTCATAAAAGACCTCGTTCAGCGCATCGCGTCCGGCTATTTGGAGAACACTCAAGTTCTGGAACAGTCCGAACAGGGCCGAACGGTGTCCTGCAAGGTGCGGACCTTCATCAACCCTGAGGAGGTCAAGGTTGTCATCCTCACGGAACTCAATCGCAGCCAGACGAACGAGTCTCCGGGCATCGATCAGAACAGGGCCCTCAAAATCCTCAGCGCGAAAGAGGTTGACGACGGCACTGTCGAGGTCGTCTTCAAGGCGCTGAGGCGCTTGGACTGGCTCGGGACGGAATATGATGGAAGCTTGCGGGAGAGCGCCGACTTGATGATCGATTTTTTCGACGAGAACGGCGTGGCCTTGGGCAGCCAACGGTACCCGGCTCACAAGACTTCCGCGGGCGACGTGATGAACCCAGGCCAGATCGGGACCCACAAATTTCCGAAGCCTCAGAACGCCCGATCCTTCAGAGTGTGGCTGGTGAAATGACCCCCCTGATCCGATGACAGGTGAGACCGGCGCCTCATCAGAAAGCCGGGTAGACGCCGGCCCCAGCCATTCAGCCGCCTGCAGCTCGCCGATCGACCGTCAACCGACCGGCGACGCGCTGAGGGTTACTGTGACGGCCCCGCGACCGGCGGCAGGTTGATCCCTACCTTCTCCATGCCCATGATGATGGTCAAGGCCGATGGGGCATGCTGCACGATTTCTTTCTGGACCTCGATCCGCCTCAAGTCCACGAATTCTGGCGCGGTCAGCCCCAGCGACTCACGATAGGCGCGGTCCGCGATCCCGCGTTGCTTTTCCGCCTTTTCCCGGGCCTCTTCCGCCTTCTGAAACTGCACCATCGTAATCCGCCGCTGTTCCTGAATGATCGTCTGGGCGGTCTGATCCAGCACGCCCTTTGGCGGCAGGATGCTTCCAATCACCACCCGGTTGAGGCGAACCGGGATGTTCTGCTTCTCGAAAATCTTGGTCCGGACCTCCTGCCCAACCGCCTCCTGGAGCTTGGCCCTGGTGGTCGGATCGGTGGTCAGGCGGAACAACTCGTATTTCTGAACTTCCTCGCGCACCATGGTGCGGAAGGCTTCCTTCACGTTGTTGACGTACCAGTTGGGACCATACCGGGTAACCAGCTCAGGCGACCGGCCTTCGATGACGTTGGCGATGAGGAAGGCATCGAAGGAGACCGGCGCGTTTTCGGAGGAAATGATGTCGAAATGCTCCGAGTACTGGATGGGTCGGATGTCGACGTCGACCACCTCGGTGGTAAAGGCCACCAAGGCGCGCCCGGTCGATATCGGGACCGGATCGACGCCGCCGTGGCCCAAAAAAATCGGCTTCTGAACCAGCACGCCTTCATGGCCCGCATCGATCGCCGGCAGGACGCAGCCGGACGTCATCAGCACGAACCAGAGCGCCCCCAACAAGGAAGTAACCTTTGCGAGTGAGTCAGTCATATCCCCCTCCCGGTTACGGGCAGCCCCCGGAGGACCGGCCCGGATTCTGTGCACAACCCCGCTCATCTCTTCTACGACGGCGCCAGGCGCCGAGATTTCTTTCCACTTTCTTTCAGCTTACGAAGAACCGTGCAGACTGTCAAACGACTCCTAACCAGGTACACCGAGAGGGATGCGGAGCGGACAGAGGTGCTAGAGGCTGGCAAGAGAAGGTAAGAGCGAGCCGTTACATGATACCGGCCTGACGCTGCAACCAGCGGATATACTTGATGACCTGGTCCACGTCGTCCGGCGTTACGCCGTCGATCTTCGGCATGTCGCCGAATTGCCAATGGTGGGCGCGGACCCCATTGGCCGCGGCGCGCTGGAAAGCAGGGTCCCCATGGTGGTTCGGCTCGTAAATCTTGTGGACCAGCGGAGGGCCCTGCGTCGTTCCGATGCCGCGCTCGCCGTGGCACCTGGCGCAGTTCGCCGTGAATGCGGCTTCGCCTTGTTGTAATTCCGCCGGCATCCCCGCCTCCTGCCTGGCGCAGGCTTCACCGGTCGCAAGCCACAGCAGAAGCAGACCGGACGTGATGACGGCCCCTCGCCGCCTAAGGATGAGGGATGGACTGGGCATGGCGATTACCGGCTCTCGTTGGATCCCTTGTGATCCTGGCTCTTGGGCTGCGCAAATTCTTCGCGCAACATCCGTTTGACCCGCCCCGCTGTGAAATAGCGATAGAGCCTGGCAGAAATCGGGACCAGGACGATCAAGGCGATCGTCAGGTACATGAAGAACTCTTCCGGCGACATGATCACACGTTCCGATTATCCGTCCGCGTAGGCAATGGGATCGACGGCGCCGGCAGCTCGGAAGCCCTCGCGCCTGATGCGGCAACTGTCGCATCGCCCGCAGGCGGCGCCGTCCGCTGCGGGATCGTAGCAACTCGAGGTCAGGTGCAGGGGAACCCCCAGCGAGAGTCCCAGCTTGATGATCTCCGCCTTCGTCATCATCAACAGGGGCGCCCTGATCTCGATCACTGTTCCCTCAACCCCCGCTTTCGTCCCCAGGCGCGCAACCTGCTCGAAGGCCTTGAGGTACTCGGGACGGCAATCAGGGTATCCGGAGTAGTCCAGCACATTGACGCCGAGATAGATCCGCGACGCCTCCAGAGTTTCGGCATGGGCCAGCGCGAGTGAAAGGAAGATCGTGTTGCGGGCCGGCACGTAGGTCGAGGGGATTCCCTGCCGCCGTTCCGCCGCCGAGCGATCTTTGGGCACCGGCTGATCGGCCGTCAGGGCCGACCCTCCGATCGGTCGGAGGTCCAAGTCCAGGATGAGGTGGCCCGCCACCCCGAGCGCCAGCCCAACCTGGCGCGCTCGCTCTACCTCCACCCGATGCCGCTGTCCGTAGGAAATCGTCAGCAGATAGACGAGGCAGCCGTCCTGCTTGGCAACCGCCGCGGCAACCGTGGAATCAAGCCCGCCGCTGGCCAGCACCACGGCCTTCATAAACCAATGATGAATGCAGAGTGATGAGTGATGAATGAAAATCCAAAAGAATGGTCCATCTTTTCACTCATCATTCATCGTTCATCATTCTGCATTGCCCTCCTCAGTCGCGCTCCTCTCCCTTCTCGATCTTTTCGATCAACTCCTGCTTCGACTGACAAACCACGCAGAGTTTGGCGAAAGGGACCGCCACCAGCCGCTTCTCGCTGATTTCTACTCCACACTCGGCGCAGACTCCGTAGGTGCCCTCATCAAGCCTGACCAAGGCCTCGTCGATCAGTTGCCGCTTCCGATTCCGCATTTCCAACAGCGAGATGCCCAGCTCCCGCTCCAAGTCCATCAAGGCCTGGTCTCCCACATCCATGGCGGACTCCAAGCGTCGCTGCTGATCCTCCGTCAAGGACTGTCCGATGGATGTGCCGATCTCGTTCAGAACCTCCTGGCGCTTCGCCGTCAACATGCGGTGCAGCGCTTCACGGCGACCGTTGCGCCGCAGCTTGGCCGGTCCCTTCTCGTTCATCGACCCGCTGGCACGCGCCCCGTCCGGGCGAACCGCGCCGGCCAATTTTTTGGCGCGGCCTTCTGTACGTTTTGCGCCGGCCTTGGCCGATGCCTTCGTGCTCCTTGATACCTTTTTCTTCACCTTGACCTTGCCGGCCATGCGTTGCAAGCCCCCTTTGTGCCCCTGTCTCTCGGCTATTTTCCCGAAAAGGCCGCGTATTCTTATCACGGCACTTTCGGTTTGACAAGCCCTTTCACCCGCCTACGCAGGAAGCCACGGCTGCCCGTCCTCCGCAGTAGCCTGTTACGGAGGGTGGATGAAGCCGTGGAGGAATGCGCAGCGGGTGTCCTCCGAAGCCTTAGCGAAGGAGGACATGCTTCGGCGGGTTTCGCCGAAGAGACCAGAGGACTCACGGCTGTAAAGCCGTCGGGCTCCACTCGGCAGGAATCCAGGCTCTCCGGTGGACGGGAGGGATGAGGAGGTGCTAGTCGGAATAGGTAATCATCGAATGGACTGGGCAGCCGTCCAGCTTGTCGCGGCCCTTGAGCGCCAGCAATTCCACGAGCACCACGAGCCCGACAATATCACCGCCCAACTGGCGGATGAGGTGCACCGTGGCAGCCGCGGTCCCACCCGTTGCCAGAAGGTCGTCTACGATCAACACCCGCTCCCCCATCGCGATGGCATCCCGGTGGACGGAGAGCGAATTGGACCCGTATTCCAAATTGTACTTAACCTCAAACGTATCGGCTGGAAGCTTGCCTGGCTTTCGGACGGGCACGAAGCCTGCGCCGAGATGATAGGCCAGCGGGCTGCCGAGGATGAAGCCGCGGGATTCGATGCCGACGATCTTCGAAATCCCGCAATCGCGATAGCGACGGACCAGTTCGTCCTGGATAGACCGAAAGGCACGGGCATCCTTCAGCAGGGTCGTGATGTCATAGAAGAGAATACCCGGCTTGGGAAAGTCCGGGACTTCACGGATCAACTTTTTGTAGTCCATGGGTTTGATGCCTTTCTCAGTGATGGGCCGATCATTCGTTCACTGACTCTGTCGCTACCGCTCCCCTTCGACAGCGACAAGGCCGGCGCGTCAAGGCCATACGCTGAAATCCACGTGCCGGCCGGCCGGTGATTCCCACTGCACCTGTAAATCAACGACGCGCGCCAGCGGCGGGCCGGCTCGGAGCGCTGCGATAAAGGCTTCGACCGCTCCCCGTTCTCCCTCGACCTCCACCTCGACCCGCCCGTCTCTGAGGTTCCGCACCCCGCCCAGGAGTCCCCGGCGGCGAGCTTCGTCCCTGGCAAACATCCGGTAGCCCACTCCTTGCACGCGACCGCTCACCCAAATCCGAGCTTCGACCGGCTGGGGCTGGGCCATGTTCACCGCTTCATATCAGGGCATTTTATTAGAGCCCTGCACTCAGGCTACAAGTCGGCTGGCGATGATGGATTGGGGTGCGAATTCACAATACCAAGGAAAGTCCGCCACGAGCAAGGCGGTCGGTTCTAGCAAGCTTGATTATAGAAAACAAGAGATCAAATTAAGGTGTTTATCCGGCGGCCCAATCCTTAAACCGATAATAAGCCGCCGGTTCAAACGAAGTTTGGTATGGTCGGGGCGAGAGGATTTGAACCTCCGACTCCCGCGTCCCGAACGCGGTGCGCTACCGGGCTGCGCTACGCCCCGAACCTCGATTTACTCGCCTATCGAAAGAGCCGCGTGATCGCCTCAGATCGGGGGCTCCCAGGACAGCCCGTGAGCCTCAGCCACGCCCTTGCAGGTCACTTTCCCGGCGGCCACGTTGACCCCTCGCGCAAGGCCCGGATCTGCACGAACGGCCGCCTCCACACCGGCCGAAGCAATGCGGACTATAAAGGGTAACGTCGCGTTGGTCAAGGCAAAAGTCGAGGTGCGCGGCACGATTCCCGGCATGTTCGCAACGCAGTAATGCAGAACCCCGTCCACTGTATATACCGGGTCTGAATGAGTGGTCGGCCTAGTCGTCTCGATGCAGCCTCCCTGGTCCACCGACACATCGACGATGACAGAGCCAGGCCTCATCCGCGCGACGATCGAGCGGGAGACCAGCTTGGGCGCTCTGCCTCCCCGCACCAGCACGGCGCCGATCACCAGGTCCGCGTCTGCCACTGTCTTATCGATCCATACTTGATGGGCCGCCAACGTGACGATCCGCCCCTGGTACAGCTCATCCAGACGGCGCAGCCGCTCCGGATCGAGATTGAGCACCGTCACCTGCGCACCCATGCCGACCGCAATTCTGGCGGCCTCGGTCCCGACGACCCCGGCACCCAGAATCGCGACCCTAGCCGGCGCGACCCCCGGGACGCCGCCCAGCAATAGGCCGCTTCCCCCTTGGGTCCGTTCCAAGTACCTGGCTCCTATCTGCACCGACAGCCGGCCGGCGATCTCGCTCATCGGCTTGAGCATCGGCAGACCGCCGTCCGGTCCCTCCGTCGTCTCATAGGCGATAGCCGTGACCCGCGCTTTCAGCAGCGCCTGCGTGAGTTGCGCAGAAGCAGCCAGGTGCAGATAGGTGAAGAGGACTTGTCCGGGACGAAACAGGGCATGCTCGGACGGCAACGGCTCCTTCACTTTCACGATCAGCTCCGCTTCTTCGAAGAGGTGGGCCTTCGTCTTGGCCAGATGGGCGCCGGCCTTTCGATAATCCTCATCACTGAATCCGCTCCCTGTGCCTGCGTCAGGCTCGATCCAGACCGTGTGGCCCGTGGCGCACAAGGCCCGTACCCCGTCCGGCGTGAGACTGACTCGGAATTCCTGGTCCTTGATCTCTTTGGGCACCCCGACGATCATGCATCCTCCATACCGAGCTTCGCTTGGTCCGCTCACTTCGATCAAACGTGAGCGGATAGTTATTTTGCCTCCCGCAGGCTTAAATTCTTCGAGCTTGCATAAAGCAGTCAGTTTTCAGTCATCAGTCTTCAGTCATGAAACCGAGAATCAAAAACTGAGGACTGACAGCTTCTCTTTATACTGTGGGCGGATAGTTCCTTTGCCACCAGTGCTCTTACCCCATACATAACATACCGGCTCCGTTCACTGCCTGCGTCCGGATCTATTATACTCTTTCTGCGTGATCGCTTCTGAAGGAACGCGCAGCACGGCCTTCCGTACCATTGCCCTGCCCGTCCATTGGCCGGGACAGTTCCCCCGCCTCCTGGACAGGCGACAAGGTTCTACGGTAAGATCGCCTCGATTCACCAACGGGAGTTGAGAGTTCGCCGAAGGCAAAGTAACTATCCGCCGCGGAGGAAAATACCGGGAAACCCTGGCGGGTTTTCTCGGCGGGCGACAAATTCGATAAAGCGTAAAAGAGCCCGCCGTTCAACCGAAGGTTGGTATGGCGGCTCACGCAAGCTTGATTGGTATTTACTGGCGGCAAAGGAACTATCCGCTCACATTTGATCGAAGTGAGCGGTTCAAGCAAGCTTGGTATGGAGGCGTCGGTGACAGACGGTCAGGCTGGCTTCTCGGCGGGACGGTGCGACGCCTGCAGCACGGAACGGGGCCCGCTGATGAAGCTGTCACTGGGAAAAGACTTCTTCGGCCGCGCCTACGACCGACTGTCTCCCTCGTCAGACCAGAGCCCCAAGTGGTTTTGCGAATCCTGTTCCATGCAGAAGAACCTCCAACGTGACTTCCGGGACATCCGCGCGGAGTTCGAGAAGCTGAGCGCGGGACAGCTGTCGGAGCTCAGAGGCGCCGACCAATTGCAACGGGCGCATCTGCGTCTCCGGGAAATTGCGACGATTCTGGACGGCAACATGTTCGGCGCGCGCCTCCTCGACCCGGCCGATGTCCACGCCTTGATCGGCCGATTTCAGGCCCAGGCTGGGTCCTCGTCCGCTGTCGGGTGACCGCCTGAGACCCCCTCGTGTCCACCTTCACGCATCATATCTTCATCTGCATCAACCAGCGGCCGAAGGGCGACCCGCGCGGCTGTTGCGCGGATCGAGGCTCCGAGCGCCTGCACGCCCATTTCAAAAAGGAAGTCGAGCGGCTGGGCCTCAAGGGCACGGTCCGAGCGAACAAGGCCGGCTGTCTGGACCATTGCGACCTCGGCCCGAGCGTCGTGATCTATCCGGAAGGAGTCTGGTACTGGGTGGGCTCGGAAGCCGACGTGACGGAAATCATGGAGCGTCACGTCGTAAAAGGCGAGATCGTAGAACGGCTATTGATGCCGGACCACCCAGTGCCCGCCTCTATGCTGAAAACGAAGGGCGGAACGGTTGGAACGGCCTGAACAGATAGGATCAGCCATGTCGGTGGAAGAAAAGTGGAAAGCGAACCAGGAAAAGGTGGTGTTTATGAAGCGCTTCCCGGGTCTGACCGGGGTTTGGGAGCAGACGCGGGGCAAGGCCATCGAAACGGTTGTCCCCTTGCCGTCAAAGCCCGACGCCGCAGTCTTGGTTTTTACGGACGGCTCCTTTGCGGTTGCGCCGCCGCTCGCCCCCGAGCCGTGGGAGCTAGGCGAAGGACTGAAAGTTGCTCGCCCCGCGCTCGAACCCAAGCAACCGCAAGCCTACCAGGAATATGACCGGCTGGTTCGAAAGGACAAGGATGCGCTGAAAGCGGCCAGGCTGGAAAAAATTCTCGGGGCGATTCAGAACAACCTGGAGCAGATTCCGGAGCTCAAGGACCGGATCAAAGAGCTTGTGAAGTCGTGGAAGTGAGGACCCTGCACCGTGAATATGCTGGAACTGTTTTCCAAAGCCCTGTTTGAGGGAGTGACGCCCATGATGGTGAACAGAGACTACCTCGTCCGGCACCCGGATCGGTGCACCCACAATGCCGTCTGCATTCCGGTGTGCCCGACCGGCGCCTGGGTCTCGACCCCGCCCTTCAAGTTCGATTCCTCGCGCTGCCTGGAAAGCTGCCGGCTCTGCCTGGACGCCTGCCCCTCCCAGGCCATCTACGCCGTGTTTCGCAAGGGGAATAAGGTGCTCGAACCCCAGAAGCGTGAAGCGCCAGACGTGAAACGTGAAACGAAAGCCTGACACTCTGGCTCTTCTTGATCCTGCGATTCGCGTTTAACGACTACGTTTATACCGTCTGTTTTCGGATACGGCCCCACATGGCCGTACCTGCGTAGCCGCAGGCGCCGGTGAGGGTCGTCAGGCCGATCATGCGGTACACGGACCCGCGGGAAATCTTGACGGTCACGGTGGGGTCAAGCAGATCGGGCGACCTGAGGACCAATCGGAGGGTTTCACCGGCTGAAAGGATCGGCCACATGCAAGCCAGCCGCAGCCGGACCTCCTGTCGTGGAATAGCCAGAGTGTAAAGCCAGCCCTGATCCAGGTGCTCCAGCGCCATCGCAACCAGTCGCTTCAGCACCGGCCGGAAGGCCGTCAGCGCATCCTTCTTCAGCAGGTCGGCCGGAGTGAGGCCCGATTCCTGAAGCAGTGGCTCTGGCACATAGCACCGCCCGCGCTGGAGGTCGCGGCTGAGATCTTTGAGAATGTTGGTCATTTGCAGGCCCTTCCCGAACCGGACGCCGATCCGGGCCATATCCGCCGCCTTCCACGACCGGAGCGAGGATAGATGCCCGCATATGAGATCGGTCCAGAACTCTCCCACGCAGCCGGCGACGAGATAGGTGTACTGATCCAGTTCCTCCAGCGTCTTGAGGGCGGTAAGCCGGCTTACTGAGTCGCCGGGGAAGACTGTCAGATCCATTTCCATTCCGTTGGTCAGGGTGATCATGAGCCGTTGCACCCTCGCACGGTCTTCCGGCGAGAAATCCAGATACAACCGAAAACAGTCCTCGAGTCGTTCCAGCAGGGTCCGTTCCGCCGAATCAGTCTGGCACGGAATCAACACAGCCTGGATCGCGCGCACGTCCTCCCAGCGTACGGGATCGACGGCAAACTGCGCTCGGAACCGATGCAGACACTCCAGTCGCCGCGGCCGGTCGATCAGATCCGTGTCGGCGATGGTATCCGCGGCGCGGGCAAAGAGATAGGACAGGCTGACCTGATCGCGGACGACGCTCGGGACAACGACAAGGGTCGTATAGAACAGGCGGGACACGCGCCTGAGAAGGTCTCGCAGCAGCGCCCGCTTGTCAGAGCCAGTATCGGCAGGGAGCGCCACTAGCGGGCTTCCAGCCGGCCTTCCATGCCCTTTTCCCTGTGACTTTTGAAAAAGAGCAGTTGTTTGTCGCAGTAGAACGTAAAGGCCCCCGGTTGCGTGGGCGTGAAGCGAACCGTGACGGTCTTGCCGGCCTTGACATCCTGTTCCACGTCCAACCCGGCAGTCGGCTCTTTGAGAAGGAAATTATGCGGAACAATGTCCGTCACGCTGGTGAGGGTCAATTCCACCGGTTTACCGGCCTGCACGATCAGGTGAGAGGGAGTGTAGGAGTAGCTATCCAGGATGATCGTGGCGCGCTGGATGCCGTCGGCGCCGAGAGTCAGTTCGACCGCCTCCCCTTCCGCCCCAGAGGCAACCTTGACCATCCAGGCCAGCAAGAGGGCTGCCGCAAGAGCAAACCGACGCGCGATTCCCGCCCGAGCCCTACTCACGAACCACTTTCTAGCAGATGCAGCGGGATCGGTCAACCAGCAATACCCCACCTATAACGCCGAGATGCGGGTCGTCCTCGGCCCTTGACGAAGGACAGAGCGGGATTATCTTGAGGGCGACTTACCGGCTAAGGTGCATTTTGCCCGCGAGGGATTGTATAATGAGCACATCTTGCTCGTCAGGACGGATGAGCAGTCCGCCGTCCGTACCAAAGGAGGAAGCTCGATGAAGTGGCTGAAAGGGATCGGGTTGCTGTTGATCGCCAACGTGCTGATCTTCGTGACCCTCTCCATCTCGTTTCATGTGATCGTGAATTTCATCCTGCCCGCCTTCGGCATCGATGTCCGCGGCGCGGTGAATCAGGAAGATCTGGTTTGGGCCCTGGTGATCGGGTTCGGCGGAGCCTTCATGAGCCTGGCCTTCTCCAAGCAGATGGCCAGGTCTATGTTGAACTGCCAACAGATCACGCAGCCGCGGGCCCAAGCCGAGCAGGTGATCTACGGAGCGGTGCAGGAGATCGCCCAGCGTCTGCGCATCCGGATGCCGGAAGTCTGGGTCTACGAAGCCGAGGACCCCAATGCCTTCGCCACAGGACCCAGCAGGAACAATTCGATGGTGGCCGTTTCAACCGGCCTGCTCAACAACCTGAATGAGCAGGAAGTAAAGGCGGTCCTGGCCCATGAGATGGGCCACGTCTATAACGGCGACATGTTCACCACCACCGTTCTGGCCGGATTGATGAACACCTTCGTGTACTTCATCAGCCGCTGGGTCTACCGGAACTTGGCCGAGCGCAACGAGATGCTGGCCTTCGGCGTGTATATCTTTCTCCAGATCATCCTGTCGTTCTTGGCCATGATCCCGATCAGTTGGTTCTCCCGCCGACGGGAGTTTGCCGCCGACGCTTTCTCAGCGAAAGTCTATGGACGGGATGCCATGATCTCGGCGCTCCAGGCGATCGACCGCTGGATCAACCGGGCTCAGGTCGAATACAGCACCCAGGACGCGCTGGCGACCATGAAGATCTCCGGCAAGTCCACCGGCTTCATGCACCTGTTTGCCACACACCCGCCGATCGAGGAGCGGGTGGCCGCTCTCCAGAGGCTGTAAGGGAATCGCGCGTGAAGTCCCGTTACCGATTCGGCCTCGTCGCGCTGGCTCTGGGCCTCATCGCGGGCTGCACTCCCGGCTACTCCTTGGCCGGGGCATCGGAAGGTTCAGGGTCTGTCGGGAAAGAGGATGTTCACCTGATGGCTTTGCAAACCGGATCGATCTACGATTTTACGCTGAACGACATCGACGGCCAGCCCGTCGCGCTCAGCCGGTTCCGCGGAAAAGTGTTGCTGCTGGTGAACACCGCCAGCTTCTGCGGCAATACCCCCCAATATGCCGATTTGGAAACGATGTACGAACAATTCCAGGAGCGAGGGTTCGAGATTCTGGCGTTCCCGGCCAACAATTTCGGCCAGCAGGAGCCGGGCAGTAACGAGGAGATCAAGAGCTTCTGCTACACCAAGTACAGCCTCACCTTCCCGCTCTTCAGCAAGATCAGCGTGAAGGGCGGGGACAAACATCCCCTCTACCGCTACCTGACCGAGCAGAGCCCGTTCGTCGGCGAAGTGGAGTGGAACTTTCAGAAATATCTGGTGGACCGGAACGGCACTGTCGTGGCCCGCTATCACCACCGCACCAAACCGCTCTCGCCGGAGATCGTGCAGGGCATCGAGCGCGAACTGGCGACGCACTAGCGCTGGCGAGAGGCTAGAGGCTCGCGGCGAGGGGTCCATCTCCTTCTGTCCTGATCGTACCTCTCTTCCCCCTAGCCCCTTGCCTCGCACCTCTAGCCCTTTTTAATGAAACTGATGTGCTCCCGGTACTGCTGAATGGCAGCGGCAAGCGCCTTCCCGCCCAGCGGAATGTTGGCTTCGAGCGTCGCTTCGATCTCCTCATCATCGATCACGACTTCATAGCGGTCTTGCACGCTGGTCAGGACCATCCCCTTGCCGACGTCCCGAGGTAGAAAGATTTCCTTCCAGACTTCCTTCTCCACCAGGCACACATCCTTGAGCCGCTCATAGAGAAGCGCGAGCTTCTCTTGATCCGTCACTTTCATCCGTCCTGATTCTCCCTCGCACTTGACGCTTCACGTCTCACGTTTCACGCCTCACGTCTCAATGGTTATGGCCACAGGAGCCTTCCCCGCCTGAGCCGTCCGGCATCCCGGACGGGGCCGGCATGCCCGTGATGTTGAGTGGAGTCGGGTCCGGCGAAGAAACACCGACCGACCCGGAGCGGGCCGCAAAGGCGGACATGACTCTGCGGATCGGCGCGCCGCAGTCTTGGCAAGACGTGAGGGCCGGTTCCGTCATGGGCTGGAGATATTCTTTCCGACGGGAACAAGGAGACTCTCTTCGGCATTGCTCGGCCACATATTCGTAAATGGGCATGTTCGTTCCTTGGAACCTCCGCGACCGCAGAGAACAGATGAGACGGCAGGATCTGCGGGGGGCTTCACTTGTGGGCAGCGGCACCGGTCGGCGTGACTGGATCGACGATCTTGAACCGCATCGTCCCGACCTGATTCACCGCATGAAACGACTGCTGCCCTTCTGGACTGATGTAGATCTTGACCAGGTAGGACCCTTTGGTCCAGCCTCCTTGTGGCCGCTTCAATTCCAGGAATCCTTGTTTTTCATGCCACGGGACGAACAGCGAATCCTGACCGACCGGCTGATCGGAGATTTTGCCGCTCTCATCCTCCAGATACCAGCGGGCACTGAACGTGGCCGGGTCCTCCAGAGGGGGCACTTCGAAGACGATGTAGACAGCGGCGGTCTCAGGGGTAAAGGTCGAGGTTCCCGGTTCTACCGGCTTGATTCGCGGGTCCTGAGTATACCAGCCTGACCGGCCGAAGCTATCCCACTCCACCTCATAGCCCTTGGCCATTTCGATCCAGGTAAACAAGGTCTGGGGACGGCCTCGCTTTTGTTGATCCAGCGAAGGGAGCGTGGTGGGATCAATCTCGGTCACCGACTGTTCCTTGGGGGCCAGGAGATCCCGCGCCTGCACCTCCCCAACGACCAAGGAGGTCATCACAAGCAGAATCAGCCCGGCGGCCCCTTGGCAGTTGAAGGCTTTCGATCTCTTGGTGCAGCGGTTCATCGCACACCTCCATACCAAGCTCGCTTGAACCGCCCGCTTCGATCATATGCGGGCGGATAGTTTTTTGCCACCCGTGCTCCTTTCACGCTGAAGGCCTTGCAACTAGCCTACTGCATGCGAATCCCCCAATGCAACTTGCAACTCGGAACCCTACATCGGGGACCGGCATCCGCTCTGGTATAATAATCAAATCCGCCGACTCGGGCCTCGGCAAGGCGGCAACGATCATCATGGTGTGATTCTGTGCTTCCGAGACAACCAGCATGACAACCGGCCTGGAACCGCGCGAGGCCGCGCGCGAACGAAGCCGCTGCTACGGGATTCGTGACGGCGCGTGGTTCGCCGTGATGCAGGGGGGCGGAGAAAACTACCTGTCGGCCTTTGCGCTGCTCCTCCACGCCACCGCCTTTCAAATCGGGCTGCTCTCAGCCCTGCCGCAATTGGTCGGTACCTGGACTCAGTTACTCTCGGTCAAGGTCCTGAGCCGGGTGCATCATCGCAAGACGATCATTCTGACCGGGGCGATCGGCCAAACCTTTTTGTGGTTGCCGCTGCTCGCCCTGCCCCTCTTCTTCCCGGCGCAGGGTCCCTGGCTGCTGATCGCTTGCACCGTCCTGTATTTCGGCATGGGGCACTTCGTCATTCCAGCCTGGAACAGCCTGATCACCGATCTGGTCGATCCGACCACGAGGGGAACCTACTTCGCCCGTCGGGCGAAAGTGATGGCCGTGACCAGCTTTGCCGCCCTGTGCGGCGCCGGTCTGCTCCTCAACGTGGCCGAAGCGTGGGACCACCGCTGGGCCGGATTCGCGCTCATCTTCCTGCTCGCAGCCACGGCTCGCGCGGTTTCGGCCCGCTACCTCGCCCGCCTGGACGAAACGGCTGCGCCGGCCACGCGGGAGGCCGAGTTCCGCCCCCTCGATTTTCTGCGCCATGCGGGCGGCGGCCATCTGAAGAACTTCCTGCTGTTCTCGGGCCTCATGCACGTCTGCGTCCTGATCGCCGGTCCCTATTTCGTGATCTACATGCTGCGGGACCTTCGCTTCACCTACCTGCAGTACGCGACCTGGCTGGCGACCGGCGTCCTCGGCCAGTTTCTGACTCTGAACCAGTGGGGCCGTATCGGGGACCGCTTCGGGAACAAGAAAATCCTCCTCGTCACCAGCCTGACCGTCCCGTTTCTGCCGATGCTGTATCTCTTCAGCACGAATTTCTATTTCATCGTCGTCGTCAATTTTCTGGGCGGGGTCATCTGGGCGGGGCTGTCGCTGGGCTTGCAGAACTATGTGTTCGACTCGGTGCGGGCGGAAGATCGAGCCAAGGGTGTGGCCGTCTGGAACACCGTCAATGCTCTGGGCTGGTTCGTCGGAGCCATGCTCGGAGGGTGGCTGGCGACCGTGGCCCCTTCAGAGATCTCCCTCCCTGGTCTGGAGCTGCGGCTGGCCTCCAACCTCCCGGTCGTCTTCTTTATCTCAGGCGCGCTCCGCCTGGTGGTGGCGCTCAGTTTGCTCCGAACCTTCGGCGAAACCCGCCCCGTCGAGCCGATCTCACACCGAGATCTGTTCGCGGAACTGCCCCTGGTGAAGCCCCTGAATGGAGTTCTGAGCGGCAGGCCCGGCCAGCAGGAGCCGTGAGGCACCCGTTTACCGGATGGGCGCGTCGGCGCCCTTGCCGCGTTCCTGCTCCTCGTGTTTCATTTTTTCGAAAAACCGGTCGGAACTGCTTTGAACCTCTTTCTTGCTCGGAGAAGGCGGAGGCTCTGATGCGCAGCCGGCAATCGACAACCCGCTCACCAATGCCGCCGCCGCAATCACCCCGACCACACACCGCGCTCCGTTCACGCACCGCTCCGCAGCCGCCCGCCACGTGCTCATGATGAACCCTCCTCGAATCGATGGCATCCTCGGGACCCAGCAAGTCTATTATGCAGCACCCTTTCTGAACTTGCCAGTCGCACCCACATGGCCGCCGTCCGCAGAAGAGGAAAATCTTTTGACAACCGCGCCCGACCTGTGCCACCCTGTTCACTAGTGCAGGGCCTCCTTGTCAAAAACATACGTGGATCAGCCCGCCAAGGGAGGCTCTCGCATGTTCCTGACCATCCACGGTAAGACCTTCGCCGTTCTCATCGCCCTCACTCTCTTCACCGCCGCACGCGGCCGCGCGGCCGACCTGACGACACCGGAGGGAGTGCTGCGGACGCTGGTCCAGGCCAACGTGGACAAAGACTTCGCCACGATTTCCAGTCTGATGGCCCACGACCAGGACATCATCAGCTACACGATCGAAGGGCGCAAATACGTCGGATGGACGGATTTCGCCCGCGACATGAAGGACGAATTCGAGACGGTGACGCGCCTGGAGATCCCCGTCACGCAGTTGAAGGTCTGGACGCGCGGCGACACCGCCTGGTTTGTCATGGAGCTGGACTATACCCGCTACCTCGGCAGCGGCAAGGAAGAGGTGCGAATGATGCTGCCCCTGCGCGAAACCGGGGTCATGGAGCGGCGAAACGGCCAATGGACCCTGGTGACATTTCACGAATCCTTCCGGAGCGATGCCGCCATCATGCCCAGCAGCAATCAGGCCTTTCCAGCCCTGAAGTAAGGATGGCCGGTTTGTGATCGATCGACCGTTGGAGGACGATACGAGCCGCGTTCCAAGGAAGGTTCCGTGCTGATGAGGCAGCTTGCGGCCTGCTCCCTGCTGCTGTTGCTGATGGCTTCCACGGCTGCGTCGCAGCCGCCGGCGTCGCCGTCCGATTATCCTCAATCGCTCGAGAAAGAGCTGAAGAGGCTGCTGGACGCTCAGGCCCAGGATTCCTCCGACTCCCGGCTGCTCATTCAACTGGCGGGCCTCTACCTTGAGATGGGCGAAGAACTCTACGCCGAAAAGGCCCAGAAGCTGGCCGCTTTCGAGGAAGGCGCCAGGCTGGCCAAGCAAGCCCTGGCCCTGGACGAACACAATGCAGAGGCCCACTACCTCTATGCAGCCAACCTGGGCAGCGCGGCGGACGTCAAAGGGATGGCTGCCTCGCTCCTGGCGCTGGACGAAATCAAAACCCATGCACGGCGTACGTTGGAACTGCAAAAAGATCATGTGGCGGCGCTGCACATGGCCGGCATGATGTTGGAAGAGTTGCCCCAGTTCATGGGAGGCAACAAGTCTGTGGCCTTGGACTACCTCAAGCGGGCCGTGACCATCGATCCGAACTATTCACATGCCCGACTAGACCTGGCCAAGATGTACCTGAAGCGCCGCGATCCTGATGCAGCCAAGCGAGAGTTGCTGGCGATCGTGGGCATGGACCACCCGAGCGATGCCTATGCCTGGGCGCGCCGGTACCGCCCCGAGGCGGAACGACTCCTGGCCTCGTCACAACCAGGCGAGTCCGTGGAAACCAGTGCCAGGTAGGCTGCATGGATCAAAGAGGAGGCCTGTCCTTATGAAGCAACTAGTCCTGGCGCTGGTGTGGGGTTTGATCTCAACCGGAGCCGCCTTTGCGAGCGGCAATCACGATCACGGCGGCCAGGTTTCATCCTCCTTGGAGGAGAAGACCAAGGTCACGTTGGAGGGGAATACCTTGACCATTACCTTCGGGCCGATGAATCTGCCAACCGGCCATGATGGCGACCTGGCTGCCAGCATTCCCAAGCATATCTTCCAGGTCCCCAAGGACCGATTCCTGGTCGGCTACAAATCGGCGATCTTCACGAAAGACGGAACGCCCCTGCCGCGACAATGGCTCCATCATGTTCTATTGCTGAACCTCGACAAGGACAGCGTGTCCTGCCCGGGGGAGCCGCTGTTTTTTGCCGGGGCGGGCATGGAAATGACCGAGACGCGCTTTCCGGCCGGCTACGGAGTCAAGCTGGAGCAAGGTAAAAAGTTGATGGTGGTCGTGGCCTTCTATCACAAGGCTCTGCCGACCAAGGACGTCATGGCCACGTTCACGATGGAGTTGGCCCCGGAAGGGGCGCCGGTGCAGCCGATGGACGTCTATCAGGTCGGCGTCAACATCGTGTGTTACAGCAAGTTCGACCAGCGTGGCGAGAACCAGACCGACGAGGGGATCAGAATCGATGCCGGAGTGCAGGTACTGTCGGCGCCGCTCAAGTTCCGCATGGACGGCTGCGTGAGGTTCGCCTACCCCCATGGCCATGACCAATTGCTCCTCATTGCGCTCGACAACAAAACCACCAGGAAGACCCTGCTCCGGACCGTGCCGGACGTCGAGATGGACGGCAACTTCCGGGCCTTCCAGTCCCACCAAGTCTACAAAGACGAGCGAGGGTTTTCAGTGAACACCCGAGACGACTACGAGATGACCATGGTCTACCATCACCCCTTACACGACCCCCAGGAACAGCACGGCATGGGGAATTACCTCCTCTATATGACGCCGGGCGTCTGTTCCGAGGACGCGTCAGCGTCGGCGCGCTGATCGGACATTCGGTTGCACGCCATAACCAGCGCCCTCGACAAGGAGTCCCATGTCGCTGCATGACCGGCTTTCCGACGATCTCAAACAAGCCATGAAGGCCAAGGACCAGCTCCGCATGGACGTGATCCGCATGGTCAAAGCTGCGGTCTTGAACAAGGAGCTGGAGCTCAAGAAGAGCCTGGACGATGCAGAGATGAGCCGCGTCATGACCACCCTGGTCAAGCAGCGCAAGGAGGCGGCCGAGCAGTACCAGAAGGCCAAGCGGGACGACCTGGCCGGGAAAGAGCTCCGGGAGATCGCCATCATCGAGGGGTATCTGCCTAAAGCCCTGTCGTCAGATGAGATCACCCAGGTCGTCGAGACCGTCATCCGCGAAACGGGCGCCGCGACGCTCAAGGACATGGGGAACGTCATGAAAGCGGTGATGGTCCGCCTGGCTGGCCAGGCGGTGGACGGCAAGCAGATCAGCGAGTTGGTACGCGCCAAGCTGCAGTGACGTGTCTCCCCGGCAAACCCCGCCTCGTTCCGCCGATTCCTCCGGCCGGCAGGAGCGCTCCATGAAGCGGGTCTGCGTATTCTGCGGGTCCAGCACAGGCTTGAACCTCGTTCACCAGCACGCGGCGACACGGATGGGCGCCGAGATCGCCCGTCGAGGCCTGGGCCTGGTCTATGGCGGCGGAGGGATCGGGCTCATGAAGGTGCTGGCCGATGCGGTTCTTGACCAGGGGGGAGAAGTCATCGGCGTGATTCCCAAGAGTCTGACGATAAAGGAAGTCGCGCACGACCGCGTGACTGATCTCCGCATCGTCACCTCGATGCACGAACGCAAGGCCCTCATGGCCGACTTGAGCGACGCCTTCATCGCCCTGCCCGGCGCCTACGGCACGCTGGATGAATTCTGCGAGGTGCTCACCTGGGCTCAACTGGGACTGCACCACAAGCCTTGCGGACTGTTGAACGTGGACGGATTCTACGACCAGCTCATCGCGCACTTCGACCGTCTGGTCGCCGAAGAGTTCCTGAGCCCGACCAATCGCGCGCTCGTCATCGAAGCCCGGGACCCGGACAGGCTGCTCGATGCCCTGAGTCGGTATCGCTCGCCGGTTGCCGAGCAGTGGATCGACAGAGAGGAGAGGTGAGGAACGGACACTTGAGGTGTTTATCCGGCGGCGTCAATCACGATAAAGCGATGAGTAGCCGGCGGTTCAAACGAAGTTTGGTATGGTGGAGGGCAGGGGATTTGAACCCCCGACCCCGACGTTGCGAACGTCGTGCTCTCCCAACTGAGCTAGCCCCCCACCTGTATCCTTAGCTCGTTATGACGCGCCGGCGACCGTATGACCCGTGCTCGCTAACCCTGTTCGCAGGCAGTGACGCTCCGCGCCGAAACAAGGTCGA
>VGXG01000015.1 GCA_016873395.1 Nitrospira sp.
AGGCAGCCAAGCTGCCGAGATCGCGGGACGAGAATTTGACGCCTCCTCCCTCTTGCCACCACCAGAGCGGGACGAGAATGGCCAGCGCGCCGAGGCCGCGCAGAACGGAGGTCTCAACGACCGAGAAGGAACCGAGGGCCAGGTTCTGGCCCACGATCGAGCCACCCCACACGACTGCCGCCGTCGTGAGCGCGCCGTAGGCGGCTAGATCAGAATGTTTACTCACAGCGCCCGGCCTATATCAGGCTCTGTAGGCACAGTCAAGCTCGAGCGGCAACACGGTGACGTCAAGCTGCTTGTGTAAAAGCGCAACGGGTGCGCTGGCGCCACTCCAAGTTAAATCGGTTGAAGATCGAGAAGATGATCCGCTCCACGCTCTGGACGTTCACGAAACACACCATCGGTCGGGTCCGGCGCCGCACTTCCACAAAGCAGCGCTCGATGAGGTTCGTAGTCCGGACCTTCCGCCACCAGCGCCGGGGGCACTGGAAGAACGCCAGCAGCTCAGGAAGATCCCGCCAGAGGCGCGCGACCATCGCGGGGTAGGCCGCCTGCCATCGCTGGACGAACTGTCGAGCGCGGGCCTCGGCCTCCCGCCGGCTCCCCGCTCGATAGATAGCCTGGGCGTCGGCCTTGACCGCCGCGTGATCCCGGCGCCGGACCGCCCCCAGCAGATTGCGCAGCTTGTGGACCCAGCAGCGCTGATGCGCCACCCGCGGATACACGGTCTGCAAGGCGGCCGCGAGGCCCGGACAGCCGTCCGTCACGATCAAGGTTAGGTGGCGGCCTTCCAGGCCCCGCCGATACAGGTCCTGCAGCAGCCCCTCCCAGGCCGCCTGACTCTCCCCCTGGCTCCGGGTCAACGCCAAGAGTTGCCGGCTCCCATCCCGCCGGACCCCGTAGGCCACCAACAGCTGGACCCGCTTGCGCCCACTGGGCCGCCGTACCCGCAGACTGACCCCATCGAGGAACAGGTACTGCCAGGCATCGCCCAGGGGGGCGGTGTGAAACTGGGCCACCGCCTGGTCTAAGTCCCGCGTCAGCCGCGAGACGGTCTGGGCACTGACCGGCTCTTCCGTCACCAGGGCCACCACCCGCCCGACGGCCCGGGTACTCAGGCCCCGCAAGAACGCCTCCCGAATCAAGAGCAGGACCTCCCCGGCCCGACGCTGCAAACGCCCGAGGCCCACCGGCAGGAACGCTTGCTGCCGCGTGCGGGCCACCCGGATCCGCAGCGTCCCCAGCCGCGTCACAAAGTCCCGCTCATAGAACCCGTTGCGGGCATCCGTCCGGATTGGACTCCGTTCATACTCTCGCACGCCCAGGTACTGATCGCGGGCTTCGATGGAGAGCCGCCCCAGGAAGTCCGCCCAACTCTGCCGGGTGTGCTGCGTCAGGTCGCCCCAGAACTGCTCCCGCATGTCAGCCGTAAAATGTTGCCACTGCTCGGTCCACGGTGCTAGCGTTGCCATGGGTGTAAGCCTCCTTCAGTGGAGAATGGGTTTGCCTTGGACAGCGACCCAGCTTACACCCGTCTTGCTTTTACACAGAGAAGATTACATCACCGGGAAAGACTCAGTAGCCCATCGCGGCATTGAGACTCGCCGCCATGCGCGGAGACACAGTGAACTCGCCTTGCACTTCGATCCGGGACGGTACCAGGAGGGTGGAATGAAATGAGATGTCCCGGATAGCCAGTTTCAGCTCAGGCTGCTCAGGCGCGCTGATCTCCACCGCCTCCACCGATTGCATGATCGCGCTGCTGTCTTGGGGCGCATAGGTGGCCGCCACCGCCTGCACAATGTCGATCACGCGCCGGTTGGTTTCGTTCTCCTCCGCCGCTTCCGGCAGAATCTTGAGGACCTCCTCCGCCTTGTCGGTCAGGCTGAAATTCTCGATTCGCTCCTTGCGTCGGAGCGACAGGAGATCGTTGTCCAGGTCTTTGCTGAAGGCCCCATAGGCGTATCGGAAGAACTCGAAGTGCAAGCCCTTGAGCCCCTTGCCGAACAGTTGCAGCTCGCAGAGAAAGGCCAGTTGCTGCAGCTTCACATCGGTCATGAACCCGTGGGGCTCGGCCAGATGCAACAAGTACACCAGCAACGCCCGATCGACGGTCATGTCATGCGGTTTGCGCATCTATCTCTCAGCGTCGTTCGTATCTCGTCGTGAGTAACAAGTTGCAAGTGGCCACGCGGCCAAGTTGGACTTGCCACTTGCCCGCCTGGTCACTTGTCAGCTTGCTCTATTTGTCATTGGCACGCTTCACGTCACTTGATCTCCGCACTCAACCCCTGGGCCATCACGATCGTACGGTCCAGATTGTAGGTGACGGCCTTGGGATGGGTGAGGACCGGAATCAGCCCGGCGGCCGAGGGGATCAGGTTGCCCGACTGCTTGACCCCGCCGAACGGCAATCGTACGCCGGCGCCGATGCAGGGCAGGTTCCAGTAAAAAATCCCGCACTGCATGTGCTCTTCGGCATACTTGGCCTTGCGGTAGTCCTCGGTGATGATGGAGCCGGACAGGCCGTACTTCGTGTCGTTGTAGACAGCCACTGCCTCCTCTACGCCACGCACCGGCACGATCCCGACATGGGGACTGAAAGCTTCCTCGGTCAGGCAGACGCTGTCGTTCCGCCAGGGTCCGGCATAGACAAAGGGCCTCAGCCAGTAGCCATCCGGCGTCGGCAGCGGCTCATCGTTCCGATCCAACAGCACGTCAAACCCCTCCTTTCGTGTCAGCTCGTTGAACCGCCGCCCCTTCTCCACCCCCTGCTGGTTGATCATGGTGCCGTAGAAACAGCTCTCGTCCATCGGGTTGCCGACCTTTACCCGCTTGGCGGAGGCGACGAACCGCTCCGTGAAGCGGCCTGCAACCCGGCTGTCCACGAGCAGGCGGCCGGCCGTCACGCAGCGCTGGCCGGCCGTTTTGAAGGCGGAGAGGAGGCCAGCCGTCACCGCCATTTCAAGGTCCGCGTCCTCCATAACCAACACGGCGTTCTTTCCGCCGGTCTCGATCGTGCAAACCTTGTGCGCATGCTTGGCCACTTCCTGCTTGATCCTGAGGCCGACCTCGTAGCTGCCGGTGAAGAGCACCACATGGGTCTTGGGGTGGGCTACCAGGGGTGCGCCGGCCGTCTCTCCTGCCCCATGGATAACCTGAAAGACCCCCGGCGGAATCCCGGCCTGCTCGAAGTACCCGGCGATCCTGGTTCCGCAGAGGGGCGTATATTCGCTGGGCTTTAGGATGACGCAGTTGCCCAGGACGAGCGACAGGCCGGTCAGCCAGAAGGGCAGCGCCACGGGAAAGTTCCAGGGAGTAATCGCCACGACCACCCCGCGCGGCTCCAGGACCTCATAGCAGCGCTTCGTCGGCACCTCATCGCCCAGCACCCGCCCGTACTGGCCCAGATGTCCGAACGAGAAGGCGTACTGGGCCGTGTGGATGGCCTCGACCGCATCGGCCCGAGCCTCGTTGATCTGCTTGCCGGCCTCCTGGGCGATGATGCGCGCCAGCGGCTCCAGATCCTCTTCCATCAAGCGGGAGACCCGCAGCAGGTATTCCGCTCGCTTGACCAACCCGAGCGACCGCCAGCCCTCCTGCGCGCGGTCAGCCGCAGAGACCGCCTCCTCGATGTCGGCAGTTCCCGACTGGGGGAAGAGCCCGATCACCTCGCCCGGGTGGGCGGGATCGCGGCTTTCGAACCAGTCGCCGCCCTGGGACGGGCACCAAACCCCATTCATAAAATTGTGCATCCGTATGGCAGCCATGTGAAGTCCCTTCACAAACCTTTCGGTCAGCGAGATGCGCCACCTACAAAACTATATGCTGTACAGAGGGGACCCGTCAACGCAGTCTTTGTCCACTTGCGCATTGTCGCCGAACACACGAGAGCCAGCGTCTTCGGCACATCAAACTCACGCTTGACCTGCCAGGCCATTTAGTTTTTAATATTCATTATCAACTGGACTGGCCGGCATGAGTAAAGCCCTCAAAGAAATCAGCGCCCTGAAAGACCACCTCGCGAAGCATCAGCTCAAGCTGACCCGCCAGCGCGAGCTGATCCTCGCCATGTTCCTGAAGATGGAACATATCTCCGCGGAGCAGATGTACCGGCTGCTGGCCAAGAAAGACCCCCACATCGGCTTGGCCACCATCTACCGGACACTGAATCTGTTCTGCGAGGCTGGGCTGGCCCAGGCACGCCACTTTGGGACCCAGACCCAGTTCGACAATGTCTCGCACAAGGGGCACCACGATCACCTCATCTGCACGGGCTGCGGCAAGATCGTGGAGTTTGAGAATTGCGACATCGAACGGCTGCAGGAAGAAGTGGCCAAGCGAAACGGCTTTACGATTAAAACCCACAAACTGGAACTCTACGGCCTCTGCGCAGCCTGTCACCATTGACGGCGCGCATTTTTTTAGGTATCATATTGAGATGATGAATCAATTTCATTTTCATCATCCTGCAAGCGATCGGCTTTGCCAGCCCGGAGCACGGACGGCCATTGGCCCGATCAACCATCACCGACTATTCTCCCGAAGCTTCTGGCTCCCCCTGTTCCTGCTATTCTTCGCGACGATAACCCCCGCCCAGATCCCGGAGGCCGGTAGCGCCGACGGAGACCGGCTGGTGGTCTACTCGGGACGCGCCGAGCGTCTCATCAAGCCGGTCCTGGATTTATTTCAGGCCAAGACCGGCATTCGGGTGGATCTGCTCTCGTCGGGCACCACAGAGCTGGTCAATCGGCTGCAAGCCGAAGAGGAGCGGACGCCAGCCGACCTGCTGATCACCAACGATGCCGGCAGCCTGGAACGGGCGCGTGAGCTGGGCCTGCTGCTGCCGCTGGGCATGAAGACCGTCGAGCAGGCCATTCCTCCTTCCTTCAGGGCCTCCGACAACAGTTGGGTCGGTCTCTCCGGACGGTTCTGGGTCCTGGTCTACAACACCACCCTGCTCAAGCCGACCGAGGTCACGTCGATCTTGGACCTGGCCGAACCGCGCTGGAAGGGAAAGGTCGCCATCCCGAACGCCGGCAGCGAGTATCTCCAGGCCGGGGTCTCGGTCATCAAAGCGATCTACGGCGACGACCGGACGCAGCAATACCTCAAGGGGCTCAAGGCCAATGCGGGCACCGATGTCTTCGGAAAGAGCTCACAGATCGTCGATGCGATCGCCAAGGGGCAAGTCGCGATGGGGCTCGTGAACCACTACTATCTCTATCGGTACCTGGCCGACCATCCAGGCGCCCCGCTCGCACTCCTCATGCTGGACCAGCAAGAGGGGGGCATGGGCGCGATCATGAACGTGGCCGGCGTCGGGATCATCAAACACAGCCGCCGCCTGAATGCCGCCAAGCGGCTGGTGGAATTCCTGACTGCGCAGGAGGGGCAGAAACTGTTCGCGGACCTCAACAAGGAGTACCCCCTGCGCCCTGACGTTCTCGCCGACCCTTCCTTGCCTCAGCGAGGCACCTTTCGCGTGGCAACGGTACCCCTCGCCAAGCTGGGCGAGTTGCGGGAACCGACCATGGCGCTCATCGAGCAAGCAGGTCTCCGGTAATCCCTCAAGGCGTTCTTATGTATCAGGCAGCCAGGCAGTCCCTTCCCTTATCGCTCTCGCTGGTGTCGCTGGCCACCGCCGCCGCCATCTGTCTCCCTCTCCTGTTTGTCTGCTCCATGGCCCTGACGGCCGACGCCTCAGTCTGGAGCCGGCTCTGGAACACGCGGATCCCTGAGCTGCTCTGGAACACGAGCACCTTGGCGCTCAGCGTCTCGGTCGGCACCTTGCTGCTCGGCGTGTCGCTGGCCTGGTTTGTGACCCGTTACGAGTTCCCAGGCCGGACCGTTTGGGAGTGGGCCCTGGTTCTTCCCTTGGCCATGCCGACCTATGTCCTCGCCTACATCTACACCTATCTCCTCGGCGTCGGCGGCCCGGTTGAGCAGGCCTGGCAATGGGTGGCCGGGCCGGAGGCGCGGGTTTTCTCCCCGCACAGCTTCGTAGGCGCCACATTGGTGATGACGCTGGATACCTTCCCCTTTGTCTACCTGCTCACCAGGGCCGCGCTGCTCAACTTCAACGTGTCGTACGAAGAAGCGGCCAGAGCCTGCGGGGCCTCCCGGGTCGACGTGTGGCTGCGGGTCACCCTGCCTCTCCTGAGACCCGCCATCGTAGCCGGCCTCTCGCTGGTGATTCTCTACGTGGTGTCCGACTTCGGCGCCGTGTCTTTGCTGCGCTACCAGACCTTCACCTACGCCGTCTACCAACAGGTGACGGGTCGGTACGACCAGGCGGCGGGCTCCGTGTTGAGCCTGCTCCTCGTTCTGTTCGCGCTGATTTTTCTGCTGACCGAACGGTGGTTCCGGCGGCGAAGCCGGTTTTACCAGACCACGGGGCGCTATCGGACCCCGGCCAGAAAGACAGGGGGAGCGTTCGGCTCCCTGCTGATCACCGGCTATCTGGGGCTGGTGCTCGGCGCCTCCTTCGGCTTGCCGGCGCTGTTGCTCCTGCAATGGACGGTTTCGGCCACGGCGGAAGGAACGGTCGATCTCCGGTTCGCCGGCTTTATCTGGAACAGCGTCCTGCTCTCCGGGTTGGCGGCCTCGGCAGCCGTCCTGCTCGGCGCCCCTCTGGCCTATCTGGCCGGCCGATGGCCGTCGAAGTTGACTGTCCTCTGTTTCCAGGCCGCCTATGCCGGCTACGTGCTGCCGGGTCCCGTAGGAGCCTTGGCCCTCCTGGTCCTCTTCTCCCACCTGGCGCCCTTCTGGTACGGCACGATCCTGGTGCTGATCTTCGCCTATATCGTCCATTTCCTCCCCGCCGGCTTGCAGACGATGGAGCCGGCGCTGCAACAGGTGACGCCGAACCTGGAAGAAGCGGCAAGGAGCCTGGGACTCACGACCCTGGGAACCCTCCAGAAGGTGACGTTGCCGCTTGTGCGGGGCGGGTTCGTCGCGGCCTGGGTGCTGATCTTCCTGCAATGTATGAAGGAGCTGCCGGCCACGTTGCTTCTCCGTCCGGTGGGCTTCGACACGCTGGCTGTCCGGGTCTGGCTGGAAGCCAGCGAGGAATATTTTCAATTGGCGGCGCCAGCGGCGCTCTTAATCGTGGTCATGACGCTGCCGGCTCTGCTGCTGCTTGTCTCAAAGGACTGGCGCGCGGCGTAAGGTTGCATGATGTCCATCGGTCAACGCCATAGAGCTGATCCCATGTTGACGGCGCGCCTGTCGAGCAACGCGGATCGTCCAACGGTGTTGGAACTCCGCAAAGTCACCTGCGTCTACGAGAAGGGGCAGTCAGCGATTGCAGACATCTCCCTCTCCGCCCGCGAGGGGGAAATTCTCTGCCTGCTCGGCCCGTCGGGATGCGGGAAAACGACGACGCTGCGGGTGATCGCGGGGTTTGAGCCGGTGGCGGCGGGAGAAGTCTACCTCGGAGGCCGGTTGGTCTCATCACCGGATCTGCTCATGCCCACCGAAGCGCGGCGCGTCGGCATGGTCTTCCAGGAGTATGCGTTGTTCCCTCATCTGCGCGTCACGGAGAACATCGCCTTCGGCCTGCACCATCTCCCCGCGGACCAGCGCCATGCGCAGGTCCAGACCATGCTCTCGATGATCGGCCTGACCGGTCTCGAGCGGCGGTTTCCCCACGAGCTTTCGGGCGGGCAACAGCAGCGGGTCGCGCTCGCGCGGGCCTTGGCGCAAAAACCCGTGATCCTCTTGCTGGATGAACCCTTCAGCAACCTCGACCCGGACATGACCGGCAGGATGCGGGAGGATCTGCACAACCTGCTCATGCACACCAAGACCACGGCCGTCCTCGTCACCCACGACCATGACGAAGCCTTCGCGATGGCCGACCGCATCGCGGTCCTGAACAACGGCCGGATCGAGCAGTTTGACACGCCGGAAGCCATCTACCATACGCCCGCCACGCCGTTCGTGGCTGATTTCGTCGGCCAAGCCGATTTCATTCCCGGTCTGGTCCAGAACGGGAAGGTGGTGACCGAGATCGGGGAATTCCCGAACCAGGCCGGCTATCAAGGGGGAACCAAGGTCGTGGTGATGATCCGCCCGGATGACGTCCACATTGTGCCGCAGGAAGAGTGCTCCGCCCGCATCCTTGCCCGGCAGTTCCGCGGATCGGAAAATCTCTACACGATCGGCCTCCCTTCCGGGCACATCGTCCACAGCAGCGAAACCTCCACCAGCGTCTATCCCGTGGGTACCCCCGTGGAGATCCAGGTCGTCGCCACCCACACGGTCCTCTTCGAGCAACCAGAGAGCCCACGCGGGCCAGAAGGGCCTTAGGTCTTCAACACCGGGGAGAGCGCCACACTAGTATCCAAACTTCCCGCTGGCTGCCGTTCCGGATCCAAGGCCATAGCCGGTGACGGATTCTTTGGGGGGACTCACATGGATTTGATAGGCGCTCGACTGGGTGATGGCCGTATTGCCTGGGGCCAATTCGCCAGCCCGCTTGAAATAGCCCCTGGCTTTCGCATGATCGCCGAGCTTATCCAGCGCCAGCGCCATATTATAGTGCGCCTCAGCCGACTTGGGATCGGACTTTATCGCCGCCTCAAAGTGCCGTTTCGCCTCGTCCCAATGGGCCATGTTGTAGTGATCGATGCCCTCGACGTTGTGTGTGACGGCGGACGGATCGGCTCCGGTCGAGACGGGTAAAGGCGGACTCGCAGTTGTGCAGGCAAACAGGAGAACCGGCGATATCAGAACGGCTATGTTCCTGACTGATCGCATAGAGACTCCTCTTGAGATGTTGGGATTGACGGTCCATTTGACCGGGAGTGAGCCTAGCTCGATGCACAGAGGCAGTCAAGTCGGCACAGGGGCCCGGCGGTCGCCAGCGTAAGGGAAGCCAAGAAGGACGCATGCCGCTTTCGCAATACAATCGAAACCTGCCGCCTTTCTTCATGTGCCTCGCCTACGCGCTCCTCGTGGGCTGCGTGACTGCCCCGGTCCGCGAGACGACAATTCACGAGAGCCAGCGGGGCTGGGTGTACCTTGCCAAGGCAACCGATTCCGGCTTTCGGGCCTCCCATCCCCTCTCCCTCGATCACGCTTTAACTGCCCGCATCCTGCAAGGCATCCGCGTCCAGCCCAGGCAGGGCAAGCCTACGACGCTGATGTTCGGCCCTGCTGCCCGGGCCAAGGCCTTTTCGGATGAAGAGGCAGAGTTTCTTGCTCCTTTCATCGCCACGGCCCTTGGCGGAGCCACGGCTCGTCAGGTCGTAGCCTTCGGCGTCATTGCCCCCCTGCCTCCCGGTCCCCTCAGCACCGCCGGTGTCCTGTACGTTCAGGGGCCATCCCTCTACCTGACCCTGACACGCTATCGCTCCGGATCGGAACCGGCTGCTCGCGCGGACTTTCCGGACTTTACCAGACTGTATCAGCTCGAAATCCAGTTCACGCCCGAAAGCGTCCTGTCTACCGACCGCCCTCCCCGTCCTAGCCCTCCCGGTCTGGGGGAATTAGCTACCCTAGCCATTGACTACAGACGGCTGGCCGCGCTGCCGGAGCCAAAGCCCGATCATTCCTCGGCAGTGAGCCCGTCACAGTCCTCGGCTTCAGCGAAGCCACGGGGGACGGACCAACGGGAGGCCGAGGTTGAACAGTTGAGAGAGGAAAACCGCTCGCTGAAACGCAGGCTCGCGGAGGTGGAATCAGAAGTCAGCCGTCTCAAGAAAGACCGCAGGGACCGTCGTGACGGCCGCTGAGTCTCTCAGAAGCCCAGGCGCCTGAGCAAAAACATCGCCCCTTCACTCATACATAGTCGGGGGTGATTTCCGGTCCGCTTCTATCTCCTACCAGGTCGGCCTGTCTTTTGGCCGGACCATGCATATAGCCCGTTGTCAAACCGGATGACCTCATGCCTTGCTTCCGACACATTCTTGGGCTTGACAGGCGCCTACCTTTTCTGGTATTGATATTCATAGTCAAAATCAACTGTGCTGGACTTCCGCTGTATGCCCGTGTTATTGTGCACCCCCATTTACGAGGTGTGTCATGGACGCTCTGAAGGAAACCGTGGATTATGGAGTGATCGGGCTGCTGCTTGCCCTCAGCGTCTGGTCGGTCGCCGTCGCGGTGGAACGTTGGCTGTTTTACCGCCGTATCAACTTAGCCCAGTTCCCTAACCAGCAAGTGTTCGAAATCGCCTTGACCAAGCGCCTAGTGATCATCGGGACGGTCGCCGCAAACGCCCCCTACATCGGCTTGCTGGGGACGGTGCTGGGCATCATGCTGACGTTCCACACGATGGGCACGTCCGGGCAAATGGCGGTCAGCACGATCATGATCGGGCTCAGCCTCGCCTTGAAGGCCACGGCAGTTGGGTTGCTCGTTGCCATTCCCTGCGTGGTCATGAACAACGTGCTCCGGCGGCGGGTCACCGAGCTTATCACGCTGTACAAGGTTCAGCATGGAACGTGAATTGAACCAGATCAACGTCATCCCGCTGGTGGACGTGATGTTGGTGTTGCTGGTCATCGTCCTGACCACCGCCACCTTCATCACAACCGGCCAGATTCCCGTGGACCTCGCCAAGGCCAAGGAGGCCGGGGATCGGAAAGACGTACCGCTGGTCATCACGCTGACCGCGGACGGACGGCTGTACATGAACGACCAGCCGGTGACGCAGGAGGGGCTGAAAATCGCGCTGAATCCACACCCCAGGGAATCTCTGGTGGTTGTCCGCGCCGATCGCGTAACCATGCTGGAACGGTTCGTCGGGGTGGTGGATGAGGTCCGTGGCCTTGGGTTTAAACAGGTCAGTCTGGAGGTTGTCCGGTCGTGAACACGTTGTCGATCCGCCATCCAGGCGAGATCCGCTCCTATGCTCAGAGCTTAGCCCTGTCCGTGCTTATTCACGGTCTGATCATCACCTTCGCCGTGACGGTGCTGTCGGACCTCAAGCTTGCCCCGGAACCGGAGCCTTTCAAGTGGGATGTCGCGATGGTTGATCGGCCTGTTCCGAAACAGGTCGAGACACCTTCCGAGGCCAACGTGGCAACACCGGCTCCTCCCCCACCGAAGCCGGCCCCGGCCCAACCGGTAACCGAGGCCGTCCAGACCGTACAAACAGTCCAGCAGGTCGTCCACCAAGAAGTGCGGGAGGTTAGACGAGTCGTACAGACCTCCGCCCAGCCGACTCAGGTGGTCAGTCGTGCCGTTCAGCCCGTCCAAGCGCTGCAGCAGGTTGCGGCCCCCACGGAAGCCGTTGCCCCAGAGGGAGCGCGTCCGGCAGCGAGCGAGTCCTCGGCAGGACCGGCGGCTCAAGCCGTCGAAACAGCTCAGACTCCAACCGTGGCCCAGGCAGTGGCGGCAAGACCGACTGCCCCTGCTGTGGTCCAACAGGCTTCGATCAAGGAGCTTCCTGTACGATCAGTGCCTGAGACGAAGGCGGACTACGGTTGGCTGGCTGAGGCCCTGTGGCATAGGGTCGAACAGTTAAAGCGGTATCCGCACCTCGCCAGGATGAACCGGTGGGAAGGGAAAGTTATCTTGCGCGCAGTGATCAAAGAAGATGGCCAGCTCGTCGATCTGGAGGTTGCGGAAACCTCAGGATATGCGGTGTTGGATCACGATGCTCTGGAGGTTATGAGACAGGCCTCTCCGTTGAAGCTGAAGCACCCCCTGGGAAAACCCCAGGTGGTCGTACAGGTGCCGATCAGTTACAAGCTTCATTAGACAGAGAGAATACAGGGGCTACCCTATGAGGCGCTTAATGAGAGGTCTGACCATAGTTTCCCTGCTGATGTTTGCCTGGCCGACTCCTATCGTTCTCGCAGATGAAAAAGGCATGAGCGAGCTCGAGCTGCACAACATCAGCGACGCCGAGAAGGTGACGTGGGCGAGGGCAGCCAAGGTTCTCATCACCGACGCCATTAGGACTGCGACGGCCCACATCCATGGACAGGTGGTCCAAGCCACACTCGAGTCGCTGAATGGCCGGCTGTTATATGAAATCGAGGTCGTGACCGGTGAGGGAAAGGTGGTCGAGCTGTTCATCGACCCTCAGACTGGGAACTTGATCGAGCCCGGAGGCAAGAAGTGAGACATCCATCGCAACTCTGGAAGACGGCACTCCTGATAAGTGGGCTTGCGATCATCCTGTGTGCGGAGCCACAAGCCTGGGCCCAAGCCAAGGCCGAGAAGGTCTTCACGGCCATCGTGACCGACGCGCAGGGTGTGGAGACGGAAGTGAAGAACGCCCTCTTCTACTGGGAAGAAAAGGTCAGCGAGACCGCTTTTGTCCCTCATGAGGTGAAAGAAGTGCCGGTGAAACGCGGCGCTGCCACGGTCAAGGTCAAGTTCGACACCATCAAGCAGATTGACGTGAAACCTTCCCCTGATGGTGGACTGCCAACCCTGAGCATTACGCTCACGAACGGCAAAACAGGGGAATTTGCTCTCGCCATTAGCGGGAGCTTCCGAGGGGTATCCGATTTCGGCGACGTGGAACTCCCGGCCAGCGGCCTGAAGAAGATCGTATTCAAATGACACGTGAGCCCTTCCCGACAGACCTGCTCGGGCAACTGAGGGGCAATCCTCCCCACAAGCCGAATGGGTCATTGATGCTCGCCAACCTTAACCCGCAGTAACTAAACAAGGAGGGCCGGCAGGATGGATGTCTTTCTAGAAATATTGAGAACGAGAATCAGAACTATAACCATTTATATTGCCCTATGGACATGGCTTGTTCCGGGAAGCCCTCCCCCGGCGGCTTATGGGGCGGAGTCGGCTGGAGGCTCACCACCGTTAGTCGCGCAGGCGCCAGCCTCCTCAGAAAGCTCCCAGGAGACGACTGGCACTGAGGCTCCTAAAGAGAAGGAAAAACCAGTCAAGGTTCCCCTGACCGAGGTGATCGGGATCGGCCCCAGCGCGCTGGAGCACATTCCTGGGTCCGGCCGGGTCATCACCCAGGAGCAACTCTTCGAGAACCACCGGTTCTCGATCAACGAGGCGCTACGCGAAGTGCCCGGTGTGAACGTACGGGATGAGGATGGGTTCGGCATCCGACCCAACATCGGGATCAGAGGCCTGGACCCCACCCGCAGCCGGAAGATCCACATCATGGAAGATGGCGTACCGATCATGATCATGCCCTACGGCGATCCATCCGCCTACTACTTCCCGCCGGTCTTCCGCTTTGACCGGATCGAGATTCTGAAGGGCAGCGGCCAGCTCTTGTACGGCCCGCAGAACATCGGCGGCGTCATGAACCTGATCACCCGCATGCCTCCGCGCACTCCGGGGGGTAACCTTGAACTCAGGGCCGGCAACCTCAGCTATATCAACACGCACTTGGATTATGGAGGCATGTGGGGCAAGAGCGGGTACCTGCTCGACGTGACCCATTACCAGGGTGAGACCCCTCGGTTCACCAACATCCGGGCCCAGGTGAATGATGCGACCTTCAAGACCGTTCAGGAATTGAATGACCGCAACACCCTGCTGGTCAAGTTCAACTACTACAAGGAAAACTCGGGGATCGGCTATCAGGGCCTGACTGAGAACGATTTTCAGAACAACCCGCGTTATACGCCGTTCACGAACGACAACTTTGATTTCAGGCGGATGGGACTGCACCTGGCACATCAGTACATGTTCAACGCGAGCCTGTCTGTGACGACCAACTACTTCGGCCACTACATCTCACGTGACTGGACCCGCCAGGAAACCGATCCCGGCACCTGCATTAACCAGACAACTTCCAACTTCTTCAACACCGGCAACGCCATCTGCGCGGAATCGACCAGCGCGACGCCGACAAGCGGACGCTTCACGAATGCGCGTGAGTACACGGTGTATGGGGTCGAACCCCGCTTTCACCTGACTCACAACCTGCTCGGCGTCAAGAGCGAGGCCGAGTTCGGCGGACGGTTCATGTATGAGGAATCGGACCGCCTGCAGACCCGCAACTTTTCATCCGGTCTCGGCCAAAGCTGTGCGGGCGGTACTTCCGGCTCAGCTTGCATCGGCGAAAACAACCTGCGCAAGACCAATGCCTTCGCACTCTTTTTCCAGAACCGATTCGAGGTGACCGACCAGATCACGATCACTCCCGGCCTCCGGCTTGAGAGCGTGATGTACTCTCAGCAGGACCGGACCGCGAACAGCGGCACCGGACAATTCAACAGCACTTCCATCTTCGCGCCGCTCCCCGGCATTGGCGCGACCTATTCACCGCTCAAAAACTACACCCTCTTCGCCGGGTTCCACCGTGGCTTCGCCCCACCGCAGATCTCGGACGCCATCCAGTCCAACGCCGTTGTGGACCTCAACGCCGAGCTGAGCTGGAACTACGAGCTGGGCCTGCGGAGCAATCCGACATACTGGCTGTGGAACGAGCTGACCTTCTGGCGTATGGACTTCCAGAACCAGATCATCTCGCAGTCCGCCGCGGGCGGCACCGGCGCCACCCTGACGAATGCCGGCCAGACCAGGCATCAGGGCATCGAGTTCGCGACCAAGCTGGACATGTTGGATATGGTGCGGGGACAAAACCCGAACGAAGACGTGTTCTTCCAGGTGAACTACACCTGGGTGGCCGACGCGGAATTCCGAGGGACGCGCAACAGTAACCTGGGCTGCATCTCGCTGACTCCATCGGAACGGACCGCCTACGGCTGTGCCTCAACCCCCTTTGGCCTGAGCGCAGCGCCGAGCGCTGCGCCGAGCGTCAAGGGTCACCGGCTGCCCTACGCGCCGAAACACATGCTTGAGGCCGCCATCGGCTACGTGAACCGTCCGTTCGGATTTGACGGTCGGGTGGAAACCCAGTGCATCAGCGATATGTTTGCCGATGACATCAACACCGTCACTCCCACGCCGAACGGCCAGCGTGGCACCATTAATGGCTGGTGCGCGATCAACCTGGCGGCCACTCAGTACGTCAAGCAGCTCAACGCGACCTTTTACTTCACCGGCAAGAACATTTTCGATCAGACTTACCTCGTAGACCGCTCCCGCGGCATGTATGCAGGTCTGCCGGCACTGTACCAGGCCGGCGTGAAGTGGTCGTTCTAGTCAATGCAATGTAGGGGACGAGGGGACTCTTCCTTCGCCTCATGTGCCGCCCCTGGCTTTCCAGCCAGGGGCGGATCACGCAGATGGAGATTTTCCAGGTGGGAGTTGATCGGGCAAGCCATACATCCGCTGCTGAAAACAGGCGGGCCGAAGAGGTTCGCTGCCAATGTCGGCAACTCCTGGCTCGGTGGCTCTCAAATGGCATCCAGATCAAGTGTAAGCGATGCTGTAGGCTCGTGACGATTCCGTTCTCGCGGATTACGGGTCCATTACCGATCAGAGGAGATTGCCTCGGCAGATTGTAACAAACGCTGTAGAAAGAGAGGCCAGAGGACGACCAGTCCAGAGCCCAAGGCCGCTACAACGGCCTTGGGCTCTGTTGTTTTGGGGGAACCCATATAAGTTGGAGGGATGCCGATGCCAGTCATGCCGAATCCATCAGGCCTGAGCAAGAAAATCGTCCCCGAGGCTTTTCGTCACCTTGCTGCGCTCATGGTCTCGCCGGCCTCCTCTTATAGCCAGACACAGCTTGAGGTCACGCTGCTGTTCTCACTCCTGCAGACAATGGCAACCCAGCAACCGTATTTGCTCGGGCATGGAGATCGGACTGCCTCCTATGCCCTGTTGCTAGGAAAGGCCGCCGGTCTCCAGGCAGCCGACCTGATCCATCTGCACTATGCCGCGCTACTGCACGACATCGGCCAACTCACCCTCCCCGACGAGTTGCTGAAGAAGGACGGCCCGCTCACCGATGACGAATACGAAATCGTCCAGTCCCACCCACGGGCCGGCGCTCAACTCCTCGAACCCATCTCATTCTTGCGAGTCCCAGCTCTGTGGATCGCGCACCATCACGAACGTTGGGACGGGTGCGGCTACCCCTATGGACTCAGGGGCCGACTCATCCCGCTTGGCTCCCGCATCCTGGCAGTTGCGGACACCTTCGATGCGTTCACGTCAGATCGTTCTTCCGGGGTCGCAAGGAATACGGAAACCGCCCTGGACTTGCTTCAAGTAGTTGCCGGCTCGCAGCTCGATCCGGAATTGGTCGAGGCCTTTATGCGGCTCACACCGGATTGACCACGATCACGGGCGGGCTGTGCCTCCCGCCCATCACCCGTTGCAGGCGGATCGGATTCACGGAACGACTCAGCCCGCTTCTTTGTAGCCGCAGTCCTCGTTCCGGCACTGAACGGTGACACCGGTCTGCTTGCTCAACTTCTCAACCAGGAAGGAGGCCTTGCAACTGGGGCAGGGCTTGTTGACCGGACGGTCCCAGATGGCAAATTCGCATTTGGGATAATTGGCGCAGGCGTAAAATGTGCGACCTTTCTTGGTCCGCTTCTGCGCCAGGTCCCCTCCGTCCTGCGGGCACTTGACGCCGAGTGGGATGGGTTTAGTGGTCTTGCAAGCCGGATAGGCGGAACAGGCGATGAATTTGCCGAACCGGCCGGTTTTGATGACCATCGGGGAGCCGCACTTCTCGCACTTCTCATCGGTCGTCATGTCCTGTTTGGCGACGACCTTGATGGTCCCGTCCTGGAGCTTCTCGAAGTTCTGCGTGTTCTTGCAGGGGGGATCCTCCTTGAAACCCGGACAGGCTAGAAATTTTCCATTCCGGCCCCACTTGATCTCCATCATGCGCCCGCACTTCTCGCAGGGAATGTTCGTCGGAGGCTCGACCACATCCTTCGGCCCGGGGATGTCCTGCGCCTTTTGCATATCCTTGCTGAAGGGCTGGTAGAAATCACGCACCGCGGTAACCCAGGGCTTCCCGCCCTCCTCTACCTCGTCCAACTCTTTCTCCATCAGCGAGGTAAAATCTACATTCAGGATGTCCGGAAAACCTTTCACGAGAAAGTCATTGACGGTCCGGCCTGTCTCGGTCGGCACGAAGCGGCCTTCCGTCTTCTCCACGTACTTGCGGTCTTGGATCGTGGAGATGATGCTGGCATAGGTGGAGGGGCGGCCAATGCCTTTTTCCTCTAGCTCACGGATCAGCAGGGCCTCGTTGTAGCGAGGAGGCGGCTGCGTGAAGTGTTGCTTCGGCATGAGGCCGGGCACGGGCTGGCCTTCCTGGGCGACCAGGTGCAGGCGTTCGCCTTCGGTCAAGGGCGGCAGCCGCCGCTCGGACTCATCTTCCACCTCCTGGTCCGCCATCTTGCTTGTGGCCGCGCTGTCCAGGTCGCGCCCTTCCAGATAGACCGCCTGGTGGCCTGAAAACTTCACCACGGTTCCGTTGGCGCGGAAGAGATACGTCTGGCTCGTCCCTTGAGGGACACTGTCCACCCGAGTGACCTCCAAGATCGCCGGCGCCATCTGGGAGGCAACAAAGCGGTTCCAGATCAACTTGTAGAGCTGGTACTGATCCCGCTCCAAAAACTGTTTGATGGCTTCAGGGTCGCGATGGGCCGAGGTCGGGCGGATGGCCTCGTGAGCCTCCTGCGCGGCTTTCTGGGTCTTGTAGACATTGGGCGTGGCCGGCACGTACTCATTGCCGAACCGCTCACGGATGACCTGCCTGGCTTCATCCGCCGCCTCGTTGGAAATGCGCGTGGAATCGGTCCGCATGTAGGTGATCAAGCCGACCGGCCCCTCCTTGCCGATCTCCAGTCCCTCGTAGAGCTGCTGGGCGAGCGCCATGGTCTTCTTGGGAGTGAACCGGAGCTTGCGCGCCGCTTCCTGCTGGAGCCGGCTGGTGATGAACGGCGCAGCCGGGTTGCGCCGCTTCTCCTTGCGCTCAATGGAGTACACGACGAAGTCTTTCCCCTGCACGGCGCCCACAATGCGCTCGGCCTCCTGCGCCGACGGGATGACGGCGTCCCGGCCGCTGATACTGTGGAGCCTGGCCTCGAAGGGCGGGGGATTGGTGCCGGCCAGGGTGGCCGTGATGGACCAGTATTCCTCAGAACGGAAGGCTTCCCGGTCGCGCTCCCGGTCGCAGATCAGCTTCACCGCCACCGACTGCACCCGGCCCATGCTGAGGCCCCGGCGCACCTTCTTCCACAGCAACTGGCTGCCCTGGTAGCCGACGATGCGGTCCAGTACGCGACGGGCCTGTTGAGCGTTGACCAGCTTGGAGTCGATCTGGCCGGGCGACTGCAACGCACGCTTAATTGCCGACTCGGTGATCTCATTGAACAGGACGCGAAAGACCTTGCGGTCCTTGCTCTTGCCGGTCGCAGATTTGCTGTCGATTTCCTGAGCGATGTGCCAGGCGATGGCCTCCCCTTCCCGGTCCGGGTCCGGCGCGAGGTAAACCTTGTCGGCCTCCTGGGCCTTCTTTTTGATCTCGGCCAGGACCTTCGCCTTGCCCTTGATGGTGACATACTGCGGGGTGAAATCATGCTCGATGTCCACGCCCAGCTTGCTGGTGGGCAGATCCTTGACGTGGCCGATCGAGGCCATCACGGTATAGCCGCGACCCAGGTATTTGGTGATGGTCCTGGCCTTGGCCGGAGACTCCACGATGATGAGCGATTTGGTCATGTTGCTCCTCAAACAGCACTCAGTCTTCAGCCATCAGCTTATCAGCAGACCAACCGTCTTTCAAAGCCGACTGCTGAAAACCGACGGCTCCCCAGCTTCGATAGGGGCCGTGATATATACCGACTTCGGCCTGCTTTGCAAGTTTCTTGAGTCAATCCTTCGACTACCCCGCCCTCCTAGCCCGTCGAGAGCCTCGAGGTCGAACGAGCAGGGCTTGCTCAGGATTGACGCTGAGCGGCCTGCGACGAGCTCAGTCGAGTCGGGCCCCGAGCCCGTCGAAGGGTCGAACCAGGCGCCGTCGAAGCGTCAAATGTCGGCGCGGACAAAGGAGCGGCCGGGCAATTGCCGCACCGCGCCTTTCAACTCCAGGGCCAGGAGCAGCCCGGCAACATCGGACGCGGGCAAGCCGGCCCTGGCGATCAGCTCGTCGATGTGCAGCGGTTCCGCCGTGAGCAGGGCATGGATCGCCGCTTCTCCCTTGCCCAGCTCGGGCTTTGCACCGGCCTGAGTTGGCGGACGGTTCTGCAAGCGCTCCCGAAAGGGGCCGTCAAGCTGGGGCAACAACTCGTCGATCACATCCGCGACATGCTCGACCAGCTTCGCCCCTTGCTTGATCAGACCGTTGGGTCCCCGACTGTTCTCAGCGGTGACCGCTCCCGGCACGGCAAAGACCTCGCGCCCTTGCTCGGCCGCCAGGCGGGCTGTGATGAGCGATCCGCTCTGCAGGGCCGCCTCGGTCACCACCACACCCAAGGACATCCCGCTGATGATGCGGTTCCGACGCGGGAAATGGTAGCCGTGCGGGTATGCTCCGAGCGGCAATTCGGCCACCACCGCCCCGCTCGCCTCGATCTGCTTCCGGAGAGCCTGGTGCTCGCTCGGATAGGTTCGATCCAGCCCGCAGCCCAACACGGCCACCGTCCGCCCGCCGGCTTCCAGCGCTCCCCGGTGGGCCGCTGCGTCCACTCCCCGCGCCAAGCCGCTGACGATCGTGAAGCCGGCTGCAGCCAGGTCTCGGCTCAGCCGCTCCGTCACCAACCGCCCGGCAACCGTCGCATGTCGGGACCCCACGATCGCCACGGCGTGACGATCCATCGACTCCAACGAACCGCTCACATACAGCAGGGGGGGAGGGTCCGGAATCAACTTGAGTCGGGGTGGATAAACGGCGTCAAGGAACGTGATCACCGAGAACCCCAACCGTCCCACGAGCGCTAGTTCGCGGTCGATCGCTCTTTCAGCCTTCTCATCCGGCCCCTGCCTGATCGCCTGTGCCGCCGAGAGAGTCACACACCCGGACGCCATAAGCGCGTCGACCGAGGCAGCCAGGACCGCGGCCGGCGAACCAAACGCGTGGATGAGCTGGCAGACCGCCGCATCGCCTACCCCCGGCACGGCGCGCAAGCGAAACCATGGCCGAAGCTGATCGACGCAGCCCACGGGCGCTCCCCTCATGCGCGGGCAACTCCTCAGAGGACGGCAATGTCGTACTGTTCCAGGTGGAGCAGCGGATCGGCCTTCACGATGATCCGGACGTTGCTGTTGCGTTCCAGGTCCTCCACCCCCTGCCGTTCCTCCTCATACAGAAGGTCGGCGACGCTGGGATTGACGCCCAGGATGATTTTCTGCTCCTCGGGCGCACGTCCGAGGCGGCGGATCTCACGGAAGATTTCATAGACCACCGTCGGCGGCGATTTGGTATAGCTCCGCCCTTCACAGTACCGGCAGGGTTCGGACAGGGTCCGCAGAAGGTCCTCCCGCACCCGCTCGCGGGAGATTTCGACCAAGCCCAAGTCCGAGATACGGGAAATCCTGGTACGGGCTTTGTCGCTGGCCATGGCATCCACGAGCGCCTGGTAGACCTTGTCGCGGTTCTTCTCGCGCTCCATATCGATGAAGTCAATAATGATGAGTCCTCCAATCCCGCGCAGCTTGACCTGGTACGCGATCTCCTTCACCGCCTCGAGGTTGTTCTTGAGGATGGTCTCTTCCTGGTCTCGCTTGCCGACGTACCGCCCCGTGTTGACGTCGATGACGGTCATCGCTTCCGTATGGTCTACGACGATGTGGCCGCCGGATTTCAGCCAGACCTTGCGGCTGAGCGCCCGCGCAATTTCCATCTCGATGCCCAGATGGTCGAAGAGGCTTTCCTCTTTGTCGTAGTAGTGAATGCGGGAGGTCTGCTCAGGCAGAAAGCGATGGACAAAGTCCTTGACCGCCTCGTACTCCGACTTGGAATCGACCAGCAGGCGGTCCACCTTTTTGGTAAACAGATCCCGGACCACCCGGAACGTCAACGTCAGGTCCGTGTGCAGGAGAGCCGGCGCCGGCAACTGTTCGCGCTTCTTCAGCACGTCCTGCCAGAGGACGTGCAAGAACTCCACGTCCGACCGCAACTCCTCTTCCTTCACGCCTTCGCTCACCGTCCGGACGATGTAGCCGCAGCCGGGCCGGCGGACCCGCTTCATGATCTCCTTCAGCCTAGCCCGCTCTTCGTCCCGGGGAATCCGCCGCGAGACGCCGATGTGCTCGACGTTCGGCATGAACACCAAGTACCGGCCCGGGAGCGACACGTAGGTCGTGACCCGAGGTCCCTTGGTCCCGATCGGCCCCTTGGAAATCTGCACCATCAGCTCCTGGCCTTCGTGTAGCAATTGCTCGATGGGCCGCGTCGTCTGACGGCGGGGCCGCGGCATCTCGGGACCTTTGTCGTCCTCCTCGTTCTCCACCAGCGTATCCCCGGGCTCCGTATCGGTCGAGAGGTCCGACACGTGCACGAAAGCCGCCTTCTCCATTCCGATATCGATGAACGCCGCCTGCATGCCCGGCAGCACCTTCACCACCCGTCCCTTGTAGATATTCCCGACGAAATCCTTGTTCTTGGTCCGGTCGATGTAGAGATCCGTGACGACGCGGTTATCGAGCACCGCCGCCCGGGTCTCTTCACGCGTGACCGAGATCGCAATTTCAAGTCCCATGTCTGCTCCTTCAATCGTAAGGCAAGAGGACCGGGGCAACATAGCGACACGGCGAAGGGGTGACACGGCGATGTCGCCGCGTCCCCGTGTCTCCGCGTCTCCCCCTCGCCTCGCGCCGAATGAATCAATAGAACAACGTCAGGCGCCGGCGCTTCACGTTCAACAGGAGGCCCAGGGCCGCCATCGTCGTCACCACCGCGCTTCCGCCGTAGCTCATCAGCGGCAACGGGATGCCGACGATCGGCAAGAGGCCGACCGTCATCCCGATGTTGATCACGAGGCAGAAGCCGAGCATGGCGATCACGCCGGCCGCCAGGAGCGCTCCCAAGACATCCTTGGCTTTTGCCGCAATTTCCAACGAAAACATGATCAGGCCGAGGAAGAGGGCCAGAAGCACCAGGACGCCCACAAATCCCCACTCTTCGGCGAAGACTGCGAAGACAAAATCCGTATGCCCCTCCGGCAAGAACTTGAGCTGACTCTGGGTCCCCCCGTACAGCCCCTTACCCAACAGCTCCCCGGACCCGACGGCGATGCGTGATTGCAAGGCATGGTACCCCTTCCCACCCGTGTCGTAGGCGGGATCGACGAACGTCATGACCCGTTCGCGCTGGTAATCATGCAACGACCCCCAGAGCATCTCCCACGCGAAGGGGAAGAGCATCAGGGCAAAGAGCAGCAGGATGCCGAGCGCCTTGGAGCGCATCCCCACCACCAGCAACATGGCGGCGTAAATCGCCAGAAAACTCAACCCGCTGCCCAGGTCCGGCTGTTTGAGAATCAGCAGGAGGCCCGGCATCATGATCAAGGCCGGCAGTACCACGCGCTGGAGCCACCCTTCGCGCGGCGCATTGGCATAGTACGAGGCCAGCACGAGGATCAGGACCAGCTTGGCGAATTCAGACGGCTGAAAGGCGAATGGCCCGATCGGAATCCAGCGCTGCGCGCCGCGGCTGGTTTTCCCCGCCACCAGGACCACCACCAACAACACCAACACGATCGCATAGAGAACGTACGCCAGCCTGGAAATTTTGTGATAGTCGACGGCGAGCATGGTGATAAAGGCGCCGGCCCCGACCAGGATCCAGATAATCTGCTTCATGTAGAGCGGGAACCGGCCGCCCGGCTGGGCGTGGGTGACGCTGTAAATGGACAGGACACCGATCGACAGGATGGCTCCCATCAGCGCCAGGAACTGCCAGTCAAAACTGTCCATCCGCCGGCTGTCGATGACCCGGTCAATCATGGGGCACCTGCATGGCCAGCTCCACCTCGCCCGGCGGACCCGGTGCCGGCCCCTCGGCCGTCCGTGAGGCAGGGGCTTGGCTCTTCACATAGGCCTCGATGATCTGTTTGGCCAGCGGAGCCGCGGCCGATCCCCCGTGTCCCATGTGCTCGACGAGGACCGCCACGGCGATCCGCGGCTTCTCCACAGGGGCATAGGACACAAACCACGCATGGTCCCGCAGCTTCTTCGGAACATCTTTCTCCGGCCCCGTGCGGAGCGCGGCTGTCTGCGCAGTCCCCGTTTTACCCGCAATGGACACGAGGGACGATTTGGCTCTCGCGGCCGTGCCTCGGGTGACGACCCCGGCCAGCGCTTCCTGGATGAGCACGAGCGTCTCGGGTTTGATCGACAGCCTCCTGTTGGCGACTGCGGGAATTTCTTGGATGCGGCCCGACGCGCGCTCCATGACCGCCTTGACGAGTCGGGGACGGAACGAGACCCCGTCATTGGCGACGGTGGCGATCAGATGAGCCATCTGCAGCGGCGTCACAATCACGTATCCCTGGCCGATGGAGGCGGAAATCGTCTCCCCCGGCAGCCAGGGTTGGCCCTTGGCCTTCTCCTTCCAAGCCGTGGACGGCACGATGCCCACTCGCTCGGACGGCAGCTCGATACCGGTCTCTTGCCCCAAACCGAACTGCTGCGCGAACGAGGCGATCGTATCGATGCCCATCCGCTGCCCCACCGTATAAAAAAACACGTCGCACGAGTCCACGAGAGCCTGACTCACATCCATCAGCCCGTGCCCGCCTGCTTTCCAGTCCCGGTACACACGGTTGCCGAATGGAAAGCCGCCCATGCAGCGGATCTTCGTCGCGGGCCCGATCGTGTTAGATTCGAGCGCCGCCGCGGCCATGACGACCTTGAAGGTCGATCCCGGCGGGTACTGGCCCTGGACCGCTCGATTCGTCAGGGGGTGGGTCTCGTTCTGAACGATGGCCTCCCATTGCTTGGCGGTCAGCTCGCGCGAGAGGAGATTGGGATCGAACGCCGGGCGGCTGGCCAGCGCCAGCACCTCACCCGTGGTCGGATCCAGCGCCACGATGGCGCCGGCCTCGCCGCCGAGCAGCTCCTCGGCCAGCGTTTGCAGGCGAAGATCGATCGTGACGTACAGATCGTCTCCGGCCTCCGGTCGCTGGACCGTGACCGTCTGTTTCTCATGGCCCAGCGCATCCACCTCGACCACCTTCTGTCCGGCTCTTCCCCTGAGGAAGCGATCGTAGGCCTTTTCCACTCCGTACTGACCCACGAGGTTGCCTTGATGCAGATCCGCCGATTCGTCTTTCTCTAATTGATCCGCCGAGACCTCTCCGACGTAGCCGAGCAGGTGAGCCGCGGCCATACCGGCCGGATAGTTTCTCCGGGAATCAGCCTGGACCATCACGCCCGGCAGGTCCAACCGGTGCGATTCAATGATCGCCGCTTCCCGCAGCGTCAGGCTGCCCTTTAGCTTTCTCGGGACCAGCCTGCTGCCGCGCTCCGAGAGCTTCTTGCGAAGCACGGCCTCATCCAGGCCGATCAGATTGACCAGACGTTCCACCAACTGATTGCGATCCTTGACGTCCTCCAAGGTCGCGTAGAGGCCAAAGCTCGGCACGTTGTTCGCCAACAACACCCCATTCCTGTCATAGATCAAGCCGCGTGCCGGATCGAGGACAACCGAGCGGGTCCGGTTATTTTCGGACAGATCGCGATAGTAGGCGCCGTCACGGACCTGGAGGTGCCAGAGGCGAAGCGCCAACAGCCCTACAACCAGCAGCAGCGCCACCTTCAGGATCAGCAACCGCCGCTGCAGCTCACGCAGTTCGTCGTGCCTTGTCCCAAGCTCCTGCATGACTCCTCGCTCGCACGCCGTCTCATCCAGCCGGCAGAGATCGCCGACCGTCACCCGATCAGCCCCGCCGGCCCCCTCGGGATCGCCTCCTGCCTCCGCACCCGCCTTGCGATCAGCCAGTACAGGCCCGTTCCGACCGCCGCGTTCAGGACGACCTCCGGCACCAGCACGGAGCGCACGGCCGCCAGAAATGCCACAAGGCCTGCTCCGGACCGAATGGCAACAAGAACGATGATCCCGGACAGGACGGACAGCCCAGCGAGCACGGCCAGCATGGACACAGTGGTGGGATTCGTCACGTGCCTGCCCGCCAACCCGGCCAGCAGCCCGGCGCCCCCCTTGGTAATCACGTTGAGCCAGAGGTCCCCAGCCGAGAAGAGCCCCTGCACCAACCCCAATGCAAGGCCGATCAGCAGTCCTTCAAGCTCGCCGGCCAGGAAGCCCGCCAAGCAGGCGGCAACCAAGCAAAGATCCGGCCGGATGCCGACAAACTCGATATGCTGGAGCAGCGCGGCCTGGACCGGAACGAGCCCGAGCAGGAGTCCCGCATACAGCGCTGGCTTCACGGCTTCGGCCCCTTGGAAAAGTCAGTCGGCAGGGCGGGCTCTTCATGCGACTCCCCGGACGGACGCGGATCGGTAATCACCAGCACTTCTTCGTACTTCAGAAAATCCACCTCCGGAGCGATTTCGGCCGACTGGAACAGATCCCCCTCCGCCTTGTCGATGCGCGTGATCGTCCCGACGGCCAATCCTCGCGGAAACCCGCCGGTGAGCCCCGACGTCACCACGACGTCCCCGATCCGCACGGTGGAGAGGAGGGGAATATATTTCAGGCGCGCGCGGCCCTGGGCCGTTCCTTCCACGATGCCCTCCTCTCTGGTCCGCTGAATCAATCCCGTGACCGCGTTGTTGGGATCGATGATCAGCAGCACGACGGAGGAGAACGGTGTGGTGTTCACCACCCGCCCCACCACCCCATCCGGAGTCATCACCCCCATCTCGACACGAATGCCATCCCGTTCCCCCTTGTCCAATACGACGCTCCGATACCAGTTGGTGGCATCCCGGCCGACGACCTGCGCCGCCACCGTCCGAGGTGCGAACTTCTTTTTCAACTCGAGCAGGCCGGCCAGGCGTTGGCTGGCTGCCACCATCTCCTGCAGCTCGACGTTCTGCCCCCGCAATTGCTGGACCTCCCGCCGCAGGCGTCGGTTCTCTTCGGCCTCGCGATGTAAGGCCACGTACCCGTCCCAGAAGTCCCGCAGGCTGTGATCCAGCGCGGAGAAGGCCTCAAGAGGAAAGGACGCGAGTTGGGCGATCGGCTGGCCGATATTCTGCAGCAGACCACGACTCTGTTGGGGGAGCAGGAAGACGACCGACAGCAGCAGGACAAACAGAAACAGCGCCGCCCGCCTGGTTCCGGAAGTCGTACGAAACATGGCCATCCACGCGCGGGATGGGAAGCGTCAGCGGGAGCTGCTGTACTGTGACATCACCGAAACCTTGCGGAGTAGTTCCAGTTCGTCAAGGATTTTGCCGACCCCCAACACCACGGAGGTGAGCGGATCATCCACCGTAATGATCGGCAGATTCGTCTCCTCTCGAAACCGCGTGTCCATGCCCTTCAGCAGCGACCCGCCTCCGGTCAGCACGATGCCACGGTCGATCACGTCGCTAGCCAGCTCCGGGGGGGTGTTCTCCAGCGCCACCTTGATCGCATTCACGATCGTGCCGATAGGCTCCTGGAGCGCTTCCCGAATCTCGGCATCATCCACCACGAGGGTGCGTGGGATGCCCGAGATCAGATCCCGCCCTTTGATCGTCATCGTCTTTTTCTCCTCGAACGGATAGGCCGACCCGATCTCCACCTTGATCCGCTCAGCCATGTGCTCCCCGATCAGGAGGTTGTATTTCTTTTTCACGTAATTCATGATCGCGTCGTCCATGCGATCGCCCGCCACCTTGACGGATTCGCTGTAGACGATCCCGCCCAGCGAGATGACCGCAATATCGGTGGTCCCGCCTCCGACATCCACCACCATGTTGCCCGAAGGCTCCGTGATCGGCAGGCCGGCCCCGATCGCCGCCGCCACCGGCTCTTCGATCAGGTAGACCTCGCGAGCGCCGGCCAGCTCCGCCGAGTCCCGGACCGCCCGCTGTTCCACCTGCGTAATGCGGGACGGCACCCCGATAACGATGCGCGGCCGCACGAAGGTGCTCCGGTTGTGCGCCTTGGTGATGAAATACTTCAGCATGCGCTCAGCCATCTCGAAGTCCGCGATCACGCCCTCTTTCATTGGCCGGATAGCCGTGATGTTGCCGGGGGTGCGACCGAGCATTTTCTTGGCTTCGGCGCCGACCGCCAAGACCTTCTCGCTCTTCCTCTCGACCGCCACCACGGAGGGCTCGTTCAAAACGATGCCCTTGCCCCTCACATAGACCAGAGTGGTCGCAGTCCCCAGGTCGATCGCGAGATCGTTGGAGAACCAGCCGAGGACGTCAGCCGTCACTCCCACCGTCGACTCCCTCCCTCACGCACGGCCTTGCCTGTACCGCATCACAGGCTCAGTCCCGCACGTCCAATTGGCCCGCGCCCAGCACCTGCGTATGCGCAATCTCATCGCCCAGCCGAATGCCCTGCTCGTTGCCGATGATCAACAGCGCCTCAAGCCCCGTAATCGCCATCGCCAAGAGCCACCCGATGTAGGGCAGGGGAAACAGCAGGTAGGCCAGCGCGAGAGGTACGTTCCGAACGATGGACTCCTTGAAGCCGGCCACCTCGCGGGTACGCGGAATGACCGTCTGCAAGCCGATCAAGCGCTTCCCGACACTCTGCCCGCCGGACAATCCGTCGGCGATCAAGACATAACCCAATCCCGCTAACCAACCCACCGGAGGAACGAGCCGGTCGGCAGCGGCGACAAGAATAAAGTCCACGAACTTGGCGATGAACCGATTGAGAATATGCGCCTTGGGGTAGACGCCCAGCCCAAACGGGCTCGTTCCCTGCCCTTCCTCCGCCAAGCGTCCTCCCCACAATTGTGCGGTCAGTATAGCAAAATTCGTGCTGGATCACAAATTTGCTTCTCCTTTCCTGCCTTTCTCTACTCCCTACTCCCTTTGAGGGGTGGCTGGGCTGTTCTTAACTGCGTGCGTCATCACCCGTTGCATTTTCAAAGAGCAACGGGTACCCGGCATTTTCCGAAGTGCGCGATGCGCGAGCACAAAGAACAGTCCGACCACCCCTCCCTGCCCCTTGCCTTTTGGGATCGCTGCTCAGTACAATCCAACCGATACGGGAGACCTAGCATGATCAAGTTGATGCGCGACAGCGCCCATAAGTATCCCTGGCTGCTGAAATCCATCATGGGGGCCTTGGCTATCGCATTCGTGATCACCATGGGCTGGTGGGGCTTCGAGGAACAAGAATCGAACGCCGTCGCCTCGGTCGGAGACATGGCAATCACCCGGGACGAATACCGGCGCAGCTTCGAGAGCACCTACCGTTTCTACAAGGAGAACGTCCAGGGGGATTTCAAGGAGGAAACGCTGAAGCAGTTCGTCATCGACGGGTTGATTGAAAACAAGATATGGCTGCTGGCCGCCAAGGACATGGGCTTGACCGTCAGCCCCGGCGAGCTGCGCGACAGTATCCTACAGCGCAAGGACTTCCAGCGGAACGGCAAGTTTGACCCGGACCTCTACCGCCGCGTCCTCGCCGCCAATCGCCTTACTCCGTCGCTCTTTGAATCACTTTACACCGTGGAGCTGCTGAGCCAAAAGGCCATGACCGTGGTCCGGGATTCCGTCGCCCTCACCCCGGCTGAGATCGCGGAGGCGCAAAGCCTCACAGCCCGCCAGACCGAGGCCCAGCCCGACGCGGGCCCTTCGGCCAGCGAACGAATTCTGCAGGACTTCCTGTTCCAGAAGCAGCAACGCGCCTTGATGGCCTACCGAGAATCGATGAAGAGTCGCGTCCCTATCCAGATCCACAAGGAACTGCTCTAACGGACGCTGAAAACGGCCTCCAGCGTCGTTCTCGCATCGTTCAAGACCTCAACGTACCGAGAAAAGTACGCCTCGGCCTTTCGCTCGCTGCGGCCTTGCCGGGCGGCCGTTTTGAGCGTCCTGTGGTGTACATCCATCACTGTTGAGCACGCTCGACGAGCCGTCCCCCTCCTTTCTTCAATAACTCCGGGTTGGCGAGCAGTTGCGGGGTTTGCTCGTTGTTGTATTGTTTGCGGGCAATCCGCTGCACGTTCGGCTTCACGTAATCATACAGCTCGGACATCTCGATCGTTCCATCCTTGTTCCCGTCTCCCTCTCCCTGCAAGCCTTTCAGAAAGAAATAGGTGAGCAGCCCATGACCCTGCTCTAGGTATGTGCTAGAGGTTTGGGAGCCGGAACTTGCCGACAGGACGACGACCTTGCCGGCAGCCAGAACCGGGTTCTCAACGGAAATCACCATCGGTCGAGAGCCCTTGGCGAGCACCGAGCGTCCGCCAGCCCCGGAGAAGCAGGAATCCAAGACGACCGTGATCTCCTTGGCCGGAAGTTTGTCGAGCGCCGCGTAGAGTCGTTTAAGCGGAAAGCCGGTCGAGTCCACAAAGTTGGGGTCCCCGTCGTAGGGCACCAGGTAGGCGTCACCTGTCTTGGGATTGGGCGCCCCGTGGCCGGAGTAATAGACAAAGACCGACCCATCTTTCTCCACGTTATTCCGCAGCCATTCCTCAAAATACTTCTCCAAGTCCGTCTTGGCCGCCTTCTCGTTGAGGCGGACGACGACGTTCTCTTCCGGATAGCCCAGTACCCTGGTCAGGTACTCGCCGACTAACTTTGCATCCTTGTCCGCAAAATCCGCATTCGACAGTTTCTCCCGGTACTGCTCGATGCCGATGACCACGGCGTAGGCGTGCTTCTTCTGCACGGCCCTGAAAGACGGCAAGCGATCCACGTCACTGGCTGAGATCACCGGCAATGCTTGAGAGGCCTGAGGCTTAGCGGCAACCACTGTGGTTGTATGTGCTTTGCTGAACGCGATCAGTTTCGGCGAACTTTTGATGCTCTCTTTCAGTTTAGTGACCAGATCTTCCGTGACTTCAGCAATTCTGTCTCTGACCGGCGTCATTGACGAAAAAATAGAGCCAGCCCCGACCGCTTCAAATTGCACGCGATCAATTTGGTTATTGTTCGCGGTTACGAATAGAAGGTTGACGTCGATCTTGGCATGACCGCTCACTCCGTGCGCATTTGGAAAATCCAAGTACATATCCAGAATGACAACCAGGTCCGCGCCTAAAGCTTTCGCATCCTCAACGGTTTCAACACGTTTCACCTCCTTGAAATTATTCCGGAACACTTCAGCCGTCCTGTCGAAAACTTTGTCGCCGTCCATCACGGGTCCCAGTGGAGGTCTCGATGCTTCCCACTCCTGAGCATACCGAATTGCTTTTTTTGTGTTTTCAGACAAAACCAGCCCGAGGACTAACTCCGGATAGGCTTGCGTTTGCACCGTTACCCCTGCAAATGGATCAAGGCGTTCGGGTACCGTCACGCAGCCGGCGAGCAGGATAAACAGAGCAAGAGTATATGAGAACCATGCGCACACATAACAGCGGCTTATCCTGCTGGTTGTCTCCGATCGTTTCATTGGAGACCTCTTTACAAGCGGTGGGGATGCAAAAAACTAGGCCGGTTTCAAAAAGAAGTCAAGGAACTCAGCTCCACCGTGATGACTTTAAGCCCTTATGGCTTTGTAACTAAACGATCAGCATCGCGTCGCCGTAGGAATAGAATCGATACCGTTCCTTGATCGCGGCTTGATAGGCCTCCCGTAGCCGCTCGGCTCCCGCAAAAGCTGATACCAACATGAGCAGCGTTGTATGAGGCAGGTGGAAGTTGGTCATCAGCGCGTCCACGACACGGAATTTGTAGCCCGGTGTGATGAACAGACCCGTCTCGCCTGTTGTCGGCTCGACCAGGCCGTTCTGTCCCGCTGCGGCTTCCAGGGTCCGCACGACGGTCGTGCCGACCGCCACGACCCGCCTCCCCTCGGATTTGGCTTGCTGGATCGCCTGAGCGGCCTCTTTCGTCACTTCGAAGGCTTCCGGCAGCATCACATGCTCCTCGATCCACTCCGTGCGAACAGGTCGGAAGGTGGCCGGACCCACGTGCAGCGTCACCGTCGCCAGCCGTATGCCCCGCTGCCGCAAGGCTGCCAACAAGGACTCCGTAAAGTGCAGGCCGGCGGTCGGGGCCGCAATGGCTCCCTCGGCCTTGGCGAACAGTGTTTGGTACCAGATCCGGTCCTGCTCCGTCGGCGACCGTTTGATATAAGGCGGCAAGGGCACCTGCCCGATATCCTGCATCACCTCCCTCATCGGCCTCGCGCTCGCGACGCGCACAACAGTCCCTGCTGCCCCTTGCCGGACGACCGAGACCAAGACCCCACCGCCGAGATCAATGACCTGCCCCGGCGCCGCCTTGCCCTTGAGCAGAACCTCCCACTGGTCTTCGGCGAGCTCCTGGACCAGCACCAGCTCGACTTTTCCACCCCCCGGCTTCTTTCGCCCGGTCAGTCTGGCCGGCAAAACTTTCGTATCGTTGACCACGAGCAGGTCTCCGGGCTCCAGCAGGGCGGGCAAATCGCTCACGTGCCGATGGGAGCAAACTCCACCGCTACGGGGCAGGACCAGTAACCGTGCCTGATCCCGCGGCTCGGCCGGTCGGTCGGCGATCAACGACGGATCGAAGGGAAAGTCAAAATCGGATAACTGCATCAGGGGATGGCGACGGGAGCGAGCAGGCGCAGGTGTTTGACTTCGGTCCCCGGATAGTAATAGGCCAGAATCGTGGTAAAGAGGTAGCCGAGGTCTGCCATTTCCTTGGCCCCCCACTGGCAGAGCCCCACTGCATGACCGGCTCCCCGTCCAGACAAGACGACGCTCTCGCCGATCGCCTCCACCTCGAATTGGGTGCTGGGAATCACGGTATAGCCCACCAGCCGGCGCAAATCCTCGCCGCGCAGGATCAGCTCTCCCTGGGCATGCAGCAGCCGGATCTTGGTGACGCGACCGGCCTGGCTGTAGGCGAAGGGGGTCAGGGTGGCGATGGGCCCGATGCCGATCCCCTCCCGCCTGAGCTTGTCTTCCAGATCCTGGAGTTTGAAGGAGGCCCGCCACTGGTAGTAGGGAGAATTCGCATCGAAGGGACAGTCCACCCCCTTCAGATAGGGCAGGTCCTGGGACCAGACATTCATCGCGTCCTCGGTCGGTCCCGCGGCGGTCGAGGAGAAGGCAGCCAGAATGGGGGCACCCCCGTAGGTCAGCACCAAGCCGCGCGTTGACTCCACCGCTTGCTGGACCCGCTGATCCAGCCCCCGGCGGCCTCGATAGACTTGGTCCTGTGTACCGGCCGCCACATCATACTCCCGCTCCCCATTAGCGAGGCGTTGGTAGAGGGCGTAGGTCCGGGCCACCACCGCCTGGACCTTGAGCGCTTCCGGGTGCCAGCCGGCGTGCATTTCCGCAGGCACCACACCCTTGACGTACTCTTCCAGATCGACTTGATTGAGCAGCGTCAGGCCCTTCCCACGGACCATGACCTGCAGCACCCCGCTGACCGAAAGAGAAGCGGAATCCGCCGCGACCGTCACATCTCCTTCCCATCCCCTTACCGTCAGGCTCTGAGTCTGGAGTCGATCCCCGTTCACCACCAGCTCGGTCCTGTCGACCCCGGTCGTGACGACAAGGGGTCCTGGGAGCAGCCGCTCCTCCCCGGCCAGCGGGCGGATCGCCAGCCCCTGCTCGGCCGAGAGGGTAATCTGCTGAACATCCTGCATCAACAGGACGCGGACGGAGTCGGCTGCCGAGGCCGGCGCCGCGAGGAGGACTGCCAGCAGGCTACAGGCTGTTGCACGAAGGCCCATGCGTTTCACCGCCTGGAAAGAACGTACAGCAACAGGCTTACCACCAGGCTGATCAAGAGACTCGTGGCCAAAGGAAAATAGAACGTGACGTGATCCCGCTTGATCAGGATGTCTCCGGGCAGCTTGCCGAGCCATCCCAACAACGGGCCGAACAGAGTGCCGACCCCCTCGCCCAGAGCAGGCCACTTGCCGAGCAGCGTCAGGAAGCCGCCGAGGCAGGCGAGCACGACGCCTGCCAGGATTAAGACTTTGCCCAGCCAACTCCAGTCCTCCATACATCATCCGAGCGGATCACCTGACGAGAAGTTCGGCAATCTGGACCGCGTTCAACGCGGCCCCCTTCCGCAGATTATCCGCGACGATCCAGAGGTTGAGCCCGTTCGGGATCGACTCATCCTCCCGGATGCGGCCGACATAGACCTCATCCTTCCCGGTTGCATCGAGCGGCATGGGATAGATCGCATGGGCCGGATCATCATACAGTTGCACACCCGGAGCCGTGGAGAGGATCACGCGGGCCTCGTTGGCCGAGAGCTTGCGTTGCGTCTCGATGTTCACCGACTCCGAATGGCCGATGTAGACCGGCACCCGCACCGTGGTGGCCGTGACCTGGATCGAAGGGTCGCCCATGATCTTCCTGGTCTCGTGGAGCAGTTTCATCTCCTCCTTCGTATAGCCGGTCGGCAAGAACTCATCGATGTGCGGCAAACAGTTGAAGGCGATCTGGTGAGGATAGACCTTGGGTTCCGGCTGTCTGAACCCCAGCAGGGCCTTGCATTCCTCCATCAGCTCGTCCATCGCCTCTTTCCCGGTTCCCGAGACCGATTGGAAGGTGGTCACCACGATCCGTTTGATGCGAGCTTCGTCATGCAGCGGCTTGAGCGCCACCACCATTTGAATCGTCGAGCAGTTCGGGTTCGCGATGATCCCGCGGTGGCTGTTCAGATCGTGGGGGTTGACCTCCGGCACCACCAGGGGGACTTCCTTGTCCATTCGCCAGGCGGCGCTGTTATCGATGACGACGGCGCCAGCCTTAGCTGCAATCGGGGCAAACTCCCTGCTGACGTCGCTCCCGGCTGAAAAAAGCGCCACGTCCACGTCCGCGAAGGAATCCGTCGTCAACTCCTGCACCGTGATCTCACGACCCTGAAACGAGACGCTGCCGCCGGCCGAGCGGGAGGAGGCCAGAGGGATCAGCTTGTCCACTGGAAACTTCCGCTCCTCCAGGACCTCGATCATCTCGGCCCCAACCGCCCCGGTCGCGCCGACGACCGCCACATTGTATGACGATTTTTTCTTCAACATGCCTTTGTCATTGGCCTCAGGCCCATTCCTCGCGTCTGCTATACGCTATCAGCCATTAGCTCTTAGCTTTCCTACGCGACGATCACCCGGACTCGGTGATTGAAGGTGTCCGCAATGTATATATGACCCTGCGGATCCACCGCCACCCCGAACGGATAATTCAAGCTGCTCTCCTGCGGCGCCCCGCCGTCCCCTCCGAAGCCGGCCCTGCCGTTTCCTGCCACCAGCGTGATGATTTTCTTGCGCCGGTCCCAGCGCCGGATCAGATGGCTGTCCGAATCAGTGATCAGAAGATGGCCGTCTCGATCCAACGCAATCCCGTACGGACGGGACAGGCTAGTGGAAAACTCGTTGGGCAGACCCTGGTACCGATACTCCCCTCCATCCCCGGCCACCGTGCTGATCAAACCGGTCTCCAGATTCACAGCCCTGATCCGCCCGTTGAAGGTATCGGCAATATACAGCGTGTCCGGTCCCAAGGCCAAGCCGCTCGGCCCGGCAAGGCTCGCCTCGGCTGCCGGAACTCCATCCCCCGTGTAGGAAGCCTGGCCGGTTCCGGCCAGGGTCGTGATGATCCCACTTGCCAGGTCCACCTTGCGGACCCGGTTGTTGCTTTGGTCGGCGATGTAGAGGGCTCCCCGCTCATGATCAACCACCAGAGCCGATGGCTCATTCAGGCTGGCTAAGGCAGCCAGCCCCCCGTCACCAGAGCAGCGGTGCTGGCCGGTCCCGGCCAGGGTCGTGATGATCCCGGTGGCCGCATCAACCTTCCGAACCCGGTGGTTCATGGTATCGGCAATATAGAGATGCCCCTCGCGATCCTCCACCGCAGCCGTCGGGAAATTCAAGGCGGCCTGAAGAGCCGGCCCTCCGTCCCCCTGAAACCGTCCGGCCTTCGGGGCGATCCCGACGACGAACCGAACCGTGCCGCTTAGGTCTCCCAACTGGGCGAACTTCTCCGGCATCTGCTGCGTCGGCCCCCCCAGCGGATCGTCATCCGACTGGTCCGACGCAATTCCCACGCCCGTAGACCGGTCGGGCTCGGCCGCCTCGGAGCCGCCAGGCCGCCCGGCAACAGTTGAGATCGTGCCGCTTGCCAGGTCCACCATCCGGACGACGTGATTCTCCGAGTCCGCAATGTAGAGCCGTCCGGCTCCATCCAGCGCGAGGCTCTTGGGCTCATTCAGGCGGGCTTCGACAGCCGGCTTTCCGTCGCCGGCGTAGCCGGGCTCACCGGTGCCTGCCAGGGTCACGATGGTACCTGGTTTAGCTTGCACAAGCATGGTGTTCGATCTGGTGATTCCGTGATTTGGCGATCTGGTGAAGTGTCGGTCGAGCATCTGGATGTTTTTCAATCACCAGGTCACCAAATCTCACTTCGCCAAATTCTTGAGGATCGTGTCGCCCATCTCCTTCGTGCCGACCAACTTGGTTCCCACCCCCTGGATGTCTTTGGTCCGATACCCCTGCTCCAGCGTCTTGACGATCGCCTGTTCCACCGCGTCCGCCTCCTTATCCAGACGCAACTGGTAGGCCAGCAGCATGGCGGCGGAGGCGATCGTGGCAATGGGGTTGGCCAGATTCTTCCCGGCAATGTCCGGTGCGCTCCCATGAATCGGCTCATACATGCCGGTCTTGGTCCCGACGCTGGCGGACGGGAGCATGCCGATGGACCCGGTCAACATAGCCGCCTCGTCGCTGAGAATGTCGCCGAACAGGTTGGTGGTCACCAGGACATCGAATTGCCTGGGGTTCCGGATGAGCTGCATGGCGCAATTGTCTACATACATATGGGACAATTCGACGTCAGGATAGTCGCGATGGACCTGGCTCACCACGCGTCGCCACAGCTCGGAGGACTCCAGCACGTTGGCCTTGTCCACCGAGGTCACCTTGCGCCGACGCTTGCGCGCCGCTTCGAAGGCCACCTTGGCGATGCGGGTGATCTCCGGGGTCGTGTAGACCTCGGTGTTGACGCCCCGTTCCCCCTCCGCGGTTTTCTCGATCCCTTTGGGCATGCCGAAATAGATCCCTCCGGTCAGTTCGCGCACCACCAGGAGATCAATGCCCTCGATCACCTCCCGCTTCAAGGTCGAGGCATCCGCCAGCATCGGGTAGAGCTTCGCGGGACGGAGGTTGGCAAAGAGCCCCAGTCGCTCCCGCAGGCCCAGCAAGGCCCGCTCCGGGCGCAGCTTGTATTCCAGTCCTTCCCACTTGGGACCGCCGACCGCACCCAACAGCACCGCGTCGCTCTTTTGCGCCAGCGCCAATGTCTCGTCCGGCAAGGGGACTCCCACCCGGTCGATCGCCTGCCCTCCGACCAGCCCCTCGACAAACTCAAACGTATGGTGAAACCGCTCGCCCACCGCCTTGAGCAGCTTGACCGCTTCCGGCACGATCTCCTGCCCCACGCCGTCACCAGCCAGCACCGCGATCGTGGCTTTCATTCAGACGCTCCCTTGGACATGGCGTGAACCGTTAATCGTGATCTGGACGCAAGCGGACCCTCTGTGGCAACGAACGGCTCACGATCCACGTCCTGTGACTCTACCCCGCAACTACTGCCAAATCAAGCCGGCGCTTTTCGCCGGATCGAAGTGCTTGGAGGCCCAGAAGGCCAGCTTGTTCAGCGCATTCAAGTAGGCCTTCGCCGAGGCCACGATGATGTCCGTGTCCGCCCCGTGACCGGTCGTGGTCTTGCCCTCCTCTTCGATTCGGACCGACACCTCGCCCTGCGCTTCCGTCCCGCCCGTGATCGCCTCCACCGCATAGCTCAGCAGGCGACTCTTCGTCTTCGTCATGGCGGCGATGGTTCGGTAGGCCGCATCCACCGGGCCGTCGCCCGTCCCGGTCTGTTTCACCAGCCTCCCGTCGATCTCCAGCTCCACATCGGCCGTGGGAGGCTTGTCGGTCCCGCTCTCCACATAGAGGCGCTTGAGTACGAACCGCTCAGGCACCTTGGCGATCTCTTCTGAGACGATCGCCTGCAAGTCTTCTTCGTAGACCTCCTTCTTCTGGTCCGCCAGCCGTTTGAACTGCTCGAAGGCACGGTTGAGTTCCTCATCGGACAGTTTATAGCCCAACTCCTCCAGATTCTGCCGGAACGCGTGCCGACCGGACAGTTTCCCCATGACCATCTTGCTCTGCTTGAGCCCGACCGCTTCGGGCTTCATGATCTCGTAGGTGCTCTTCTCCTTCAGCAGCCCGTCCTGGTGGATGCCGGACGTGTGGGCAAAGGCGTTGGTTCCGACGATGGCTTTGTTCGGCTGAACCACCATGCCCGTAATCTTGCTGACCAAGCGACTGGTCTTGGAGATCTCCTCGGTCTTGATGCCCGTGTCGGCCTGATAGAAGTCCTTGCGGGTCCTGAGCCCCATGGCAATCTCTTCCAACGAGGCATTGCCGGCCCGCTCCCCGATGCCGTTGATCGTGCATTCCACTTGTCCGGCCCCTTCCAGCACGGCGGCCAGCGAGTTGGCCACCGCCAAGCCCAGGTCATTGTGGCAATGGACGGAGATCACAGCCCGGTCGATGTCCTTGACCTTCTCGCGGATCCCGCGGATCAACCGACCAAATTCCTGCGGTGTCGTATAGCCCACCGTGTCCGGGATGTTCACCGTGGCGGCGCCGGCCTCGATCACCGCTTCCAACACCTCGTGCATAAAGCCAGGATCAGAGCGGGTGGCGTCCATGGGGGAGAACTCCACGTCCTGCACATAGCCGCGCGCCCTTTGCACCATCTCCACCGCCCGCTTCAAGGCCTCCGCCCGGGTCATCCGGAATTGGTATGTGAGATGGATGTCCGAGGTCGAGAGAAAGGTATGGATGCGAACCTTGGGAGCCCCCTTCAGAGCCTCCCACGCCCGATCGATGTCTTCCGGCCTGGCCCTGGCCAGGCTGCAGATTGTGGGCCCGTCCACTTCCTGAGCGATCCGGCGGACCGCCTCGAAATCGCCGGGAGAGCTGTACGCAAAGCCGGCCTCGATGATGTCCACACCCAGCCTGGCCAGCTGTTTGGCGATCATGACTTTTTCCTCGACGTTCATGCTCGCCCCCGGCGACTGCTCGCCGTCCCGCAAGGTCGTGTCGAATATTCGGATCATGCGCGCCATGGTTCACCTCATCTTTTCTCTATCATCAATCCCCAACCATTGGGGGTGGCTGGGGTTCGTCCAACTGCGGCCGTCATCACCCTTTGCATTCAACACAGAGCAACGGGTGCCCGGCGCATTCTGATCGTGCGCGCTCCGGGAGCACAGGACGAACCCTAGGCATACCCCCAACAAAAAAGCCTTCATCCCACCCAGGGACGAAGGCTCGCGCGCTCCGTGGTACCACCCTGCTTCGATGCCCTGCTTCGAACGACGCGCGGGCACCCTTCATTGAGGACCCATCTCGAGGGTCAGGCGGAACCCATTACCATCCCGAGGAGGGGGAATTCACGGGCTCGGCTCCGAGGCGAGTTCGGCGCTCGACGGGCTGGCTTGCACCCTGTCCTCCCTTATTCCAGAAGGACGCCGCCAGCTCTCTGGTGACCGTCGGAACCGCCTACTACTCCTCTTCTTCGCCGCTCTACTGCCTGGAGTCTAACACGGGTGGCTCGGACCCGGCAACTCCCTTCTTGCCGAACGCCTTGGCAAGCAGGCTCACGCCCTTTTCGACGGGGCCCAGCGCTGCATAGCCGGCAAAAACCACGAAGAGCATCAACTGGGGCCAGGCGATGACCAGCATCAACCCCAAGATCGCCCAGACCAGATAGTTGAAATGGTACCCCCGCTTGAACTTGAGATCTTTGAAGCTCCGGTACTTGACCGTGCTGACCATCAGAAAAGCCAGACCGAGGGTCATGACTAAAATCAACAGCGGCTTGATCTCCGCCCCCATGCGGACGATGTGATGATCGAAAATCACCAGGGACGCGATCACGCTGGCGGCGGCCGGGATCGGCAAGCCCGTGAAATACCTGCTCTCGGAGGTGGTCGCCATGACGTTGAACCGGGCGAGGCGCAGGGCGCCGCAGGCGACGAAAGCGAACATGACCGCCGACCCCGCCATGCCGTGGGTGCTGAGCGCCCAGGAGTAAATCAGCAGCCCAGGCGCCACGCCGAAGGAGACGAGATCCGCCAGGGAATCATACTCCACCCCGAACTGACTGGTGCTGTTCATCCAGCGAGCGGACTTCCCGTCGAGCATGTCGAAGATCAGCGCGACCAGGATGGCCACGGCAGCCGTCACGTAGTTGGCGTTGAAAACGGCAAGGATTGAGAAGAGCCCGGAGAATAAATTTCCGGTCGTCAGCAGATTGGGGATCAAGTAGACTCCCCGTCTCCGCTTGGATTCCTTAAGAACCGTCTTGCTGTCTTTCAAGAAGGTGCCGCGCATCACGCCTCCATACCCAGCTTGCTTGAGCCGCCGCGTTTGATCGTTCGACCCAAAGGCTCTCGACGGGTCACACGCGGCGGGGAGTTACTTTGCCTCTAGTGAAATATCCGCCAACTCAGCGAGGATCGTCTCCCCGCCCTTGACACAGTCTCCGATCCCGACGTTCAGCCTGGCCGCCAGGGGGAGGAACAGGTCCATCCGCGAACCGAACCGGATCAACCCATACCGTTCCCCGCGGCTCACGTGCTCGCCCGGCTTGGCCCAGCAGACGATCCGACGCGCGATCAACCCCGCGACCTGGACACAGAGCACCTTGCTCCCTTGCCGGGTCTGAATCATCAGCGCGTTCTGCTCGTTCCGCAGCGTTGCCTCCGGCCGATTGGCCGCCACGAACCGGCCCGGCTGGTACGCGATGTCCCGGATCGTTCCGTCACAAGGAACCCGGTTCACGTGAACATCGAACACGTTAAGGAAGATGCTGATCCGCTTCGCCTGGTCCTTCAGAAATCGCGGCTCGTATTCTGTTTCGATCGCGATGACGCGACCGTCTCCCGGCGCCACCACGGCCCCCTCAACCTGGGGCACAGCCCGCTTGGGATTGCGAAAGAACCAAGCCGTGAAGAGGGTTGCGCCTCCCAGCAGCAGCATCAGCCCAGCCCAGCCGAGGGCCCCGGCCATCGCGGCGGCCCCGCCGGCACCGGCCACGAACGGAAGCCCTTCTCTGACAATGGGAATACCGACCGCGCGATCTGCCATTGGTTTGAGTTCTTAGTTGTCAGTTATCAGTCATTTCAGTTGAAACTGACCACTGACGACTGATAACCTCTTTTTCAGTTTTTGCTCTTATCGACCAGCTTGCCCTTTTTCAGCCAGGGCATCATCGCGCGCAGTTTCGCGCCGACGTCCTCGATCGGATGGGCCTCCCCCTTCGCCAGCAGCGCGTTATACACCGGGCGGTTGGCCTGGTTTTCCAGCACCCACTCACGGGCAAAGCGACCGCTCTGGATCTCCTCGAGGATCTTTTGCATCTCTTGCCTGGTCTCATCGGTGATGATTCGCGGTCCCCGCGTCACATCCCCGTACTTGGCGGTCGTGCTGATCGAATAGCGCATGTTCGCGATCCCGCCTTCGTAGATCAGGTCGACGATCAGCTTGACCTCGTGCAGGCACTCGAAATAGGCCATCTCCGGGGAATACCCGGCCTTTACCAGCGTCTCGTAGCCGGCCTGGATCAGCGCCGTGAGGCCCCCGCAGAGGACGACCTGTTCTCCGAACAAGTCGGTTTCCGTCTCCTCCCGGAACGTCGTCTCGATGATCCCCGCCCGTCCGCCGCCGATCGCGCTGGCATAGGCCAGACCGACGGCCCGCGTATTTCCGCTGGGATCCTGGTGGATGGCCAGCAGCACGGGAACCCCGCTGCCCTTCGTATATTCCGAGCGGACCAAATGGCCTGGTCCCTTCGGCGCCACCATAAACACGTTGACTCCGGCGGGCGGCACGATCTGCCCGAAGTGGATGTTGAAGCCGTGCCCGAAGGCCAGGTAGGCGCCGTTCTTCAAATGCGGCGCAATCTCGTTCTTGTAAATGGCGGCCTGGGCTTCATCCGGCGCGAGGATCATCACCACCTCTGCGCTCTTGACCGCATCGGCAACGGGCATGACCTTGAGCCCGCTCGCCTCGGCCTTGCGCCAGGAGGCACCCTCCCTGAGCCCTACGACGACGGTGGCGCCGCTTTCCTTCAGATTGAGAGCGTGGGCATGGCCCTGGCTGCCGAATCCGATGATCGCCACCGCCTTGTTCCGAATCTGCTGGAGATCCGCGTCCTGATCGTAATACATCTTCATGATGGCTCCTCTTGCATGGGCTAGAGGCGCGAGGCAAGGGGTGAGGGGTGAGAAGCACCCGACATCGATTTCCTCTCTAGCCTCTAGCCACTTACCCCTTGCCTATTCTTTCGCGACCCGCTTCGGCTGGACCGCCGCGGGGCGGATCGGCTCCCGCGCGATGGCCACGCGGCCGGTCCTCGCCAGTTCTTTGATACCCAGCGGCTGCAGCAAGTTGATGATCGCCTCGATCTTGTGGACGTCCCCTGTGGCCTCGAGCGTGTAGGTGGTGGGGGTGGAGTCGATCACGTTGGCGCGGAAAATATCCGTGATGCGCAACGCCTCGGCCCGATCCTCCGGCTTCGTATGGACCTTGATGAGCACGGTCTCGCGCGCGACGAACTCGCTCTCGTTGAGGTCCACCACTTTGATCACGTCGATCAGCTTGTTGAGCTGTTTGACGATCTGCTCGATGATCCGGTCATCGCCCTTGGTGACGATCGTCATCATGGACATCGAGGGATCGAGGGTTGGGGCCACCGACAGGCTCTCGATATTGAAGCCGCGCCCGCTGAAGAGGCCGGCCACCCGCGACAGCACGCCGAACTTATTCTCGACGATGACCGAGATAATGTGTTCCATCTTCAGACCGGAGCTTATAGCTGATGGCTGATGGCCGGCTGCGAGGAAACCGAGAACGACAGGTTCCTGCTATCAGCTATACGCCATAAGCCATTAGCTCTTTTCTTCACGCCGTCAGGACCGTATCCTTGTCTTCTCCCGCCACTTTCACGCCCGCCTGCTTCTTCTTGAGCTCCGGCGGATCGGCCAGGATCATCTCATGGTTGCAGCCGCCGGCCGGGATCATGGGATAGCAGTTCTCGTACTGGTCCACCGGCACGTCCACCAAGACCGGCTTGTTGACGGCCAGAGCCTCCTTGATCACGTCATCGACCTCCGACACCTTGGCGGCGCGCAACCCGACGGCTCCATAGGCATCCGCCAGCTTGATGAAGTCGGGCGTCGCATCCAGGTAGCTGGAGGCGTAGCGGCCTTCGTAGAAAAGGTCCTGCCACTGGCGCACCATGCCGTGGTAACGGTTGTTGACGATAAAGACTTTGACCGGCAGCCTGTTCACCACCGCCGTGGCCAGTTCCTGCGTGTTCATCTGAAAACTGCCGTCCCCCGCGACGCAGAGCACGAGCTGATCCGGAAACGCGGCTTGGGCGCCCATGGCGGCCGGGAATCCAAACCCCATCGTCCCCAACCCGCCGGAAGTCAGCCACCGGCGCGGCTTGGCCAGCTTGAAATACTGGGCCGTCCACATCTGGTGTTGCCCGACATCCGTCGCCACGATCGGGTCCCGATCCTTGGTCAGCTCATACAGCCGCTTGATGAGATGCTGCGGCTTGATAGGCCCCTGGGAGTCCTGTTCGTACGCCAGGGGATGGGCCCGCCGCCACTCGTTGATCTGGTCCCACCAGGGCTTCCGCAGCTCCTTCTGCTCCCCGTTCACCGTCGCTTTCAGGATTTGGTTCAATTCCCGCAGCACACGCTTGCAATCGCCGACGATCGGGATATCCACGTTGACGTTCTTCCTGATGGACGTGGGATCGATGTCGATGTGGATGACCTTGGCATGGGGGCAAAACTCGGACACCTTGCCAGTCACCCGGTCATCGAAGCGGGCTCCCACCGCGATCACCAAGTCGGAATAGTGCACCGTCATGTTGGCCCAGTAGGTGCCGTGCATCCCCATCATGCCCATCGAGAGAGGGTGTTCGCCGGGGAAGGCCCCCAGGGCCATGAGCGTCATGTCCACCGGGATCTGGCACAGCTCCGCCAACTCGAGGAGTTCTTCGGAGGCCCCGGAGAAGATCACCCCGCCGCCCACGTAGAGGACCGGCTTCTTGGCCTTGGTGATGGCCTCGGCTGCCTGCTTGATTTGCCACTTGTTGCCGTCATACGTCGGGTTGTAACCCCGGATCGACACGGAGCCGGGATACTTGAACTCCGCCTTGTTCATGGAGACGTCTTTCGGGATATCCACGAGCACGGGACCCGGTCGACCGGTCGTGGCGACGTAGAAGGCCTCTTTGATCGTCACGGCCAGGTCGTTGACATCCTTGACGAGGAAGTTGTACTTCGTGCAAGGACGGCTAAGGCCGATGTTGTCGGCTTCTTGAAACGCATCGTTCCCGATCAGGCTGGTCGACACCTGACCGGTAAAGCAGACGAGCGGCACCGAATCCATGTAGGCGTCGGCCAGGGCCGTCACGACGTTGGTCATGCCGGGCCCAGAGGTCACAAGCGCCACGCCCGCCTTGCCCGTCGCTTTGGCATACCCCTCGGCCATATGGCCCGCCCCTTGTTCGTGGCGGGTGAGGATAACCTGGATGTCCTTTTGCTGATGCAGGATATCGAAGATTTTCAGGACGACCCCTCCGGGTAAAGCAAAGATCGTCTTGACCCCTTCGCGCTTGAGACACTCCACAAAGATCTCTGCGCCTGTAAGTTTCATCGCTCTGTCCTCTGTATGGACTGCCCCATGAGTTCAAAAACAGCCCTCGCCGTCAGGGCTGCCGCCTGGCCTCTCCTGTTACCCGATGCGCACAAATCCTGCTGAAAAACAAGGGAAAAGAGTCTATTATACTAGCATCCGTTATCCAACAAGTCAACTGGAACCACCTTCCAGCAAGAGGAGTAAGGAGTAATGGGTGCTGGGCGATCAGTTTTGAGTTTTTAGTTGCGCGTTGCTTGAGGATCTCAACGCTCAAAACTCCAACTGCATGACTCATCACCACTCGGTTGAGAGGGGACCCACAAGTCGGCTAGTCTACAGCCCACCCAATCCCGTCACAGGCGGCGATCACTCAGGAACAGCTCTCCCGGGAATGCCAACCGAAGAACTCATTCAGGTCACGATCCTGTCGCGGCCGGGGTGCCACCTCTGCGAAGTGGTGGCCAAGATGGCTCACCGGCTCCAGAGCGACATGCCGTTTGATCTGAGTCAGGTGAATATTGACGAGGATGCGGCGCTCTCCGCCCGCTACGGGTCCCGGATTCCGGTCGTGCTGATCGATCGCGTCGAGCGGCTGTCCGGCAGGATCATGGAGCGGGACCTGCGGCAGGCCATCAAAAGGGCGCGCTGGAGGAGACCTATAAGCCGGATTCTGTCCCGCCTTCGCCAAAGGCTTTGGCGGGGATGACCATTTCTCTTGGGCTCGAGTTGCCACGAGCCTCATGCGGCCTACCCGAGGGCCACGGTCGGGCCGACCGTTGAGAAGCGGCACCGGTCCCCGCTCCTCGCGCCCTCCTATTTGGCCTTGCTCCGGGCGACGCTTGCCGTGCCGCCTGTGTCACCACAGACGCGGTGGGCTCTTACCCCACCGTTTCACCCTTGCCTGAGCCCTTGCGGGCCATCGGCGGTCTGCTTTCTGTTGCGCCGGTGTCGGATCGCTCCGCCTGGGGGTTACCCAGCGCCCCGCCCTGTGGAGTCCGGACTTTCCTCCCGCCGGTCGAGCCGGCGGGCGATCATCCGGCCTTCTCCAACGCGCAAAGGCAGTATACCCTCCGCCGCACAGCCGCGCAAGCAAATTGACCGGCCGGCGTCCGTTTGTTAGAGTCCCCGCCAAGCACCTCTCGACACGAGACCACGATGACCGCCACAACCTCAGCCGACAACCGGAGCCGCATCGGCATCGACGAATCCGGCAAGGGCGATTATTTCGGCCCGCTGGTGATCGCAGCCGTACACGTGACGTCGGACATTGAACCGGATCTCAAGCTCATGGAAGTCCGGGACAGCAAGAAGGTCTCCGACGGCCGGGTGCTGGAGATCGCCCGCGATCTCCGTCAGGTCTGCAAACACAGCATCGTCGCCATCGGCCCCCAGCGCTACAACGAACTCTATGCCAAGATCGGGAACCTGAACCGGCTGCTGGCCTGGGGACATGCGCGCGCGCTGGAAAACCTGCTTGAGCGGGCCGACTGCAACTTGGCCATTTCGGATCAGTTCGGGGACGAGCGGTACATCCTGAACGCCCTGCTGGAAAAAGGGAAACGCATTCAACTGGTGCAGCGCACGAAAGCGGAAGACGATCTGGCCGTGGCTGCCGCCTCGATACTCGCCCGAGCCGAATTTCTGCTCAGGCTGAAGCGACTGTCGGAGGAAGTCGGCACCGCGCTCCCGAAAGGCGCATCCAACGTGGAGTTAGCGGCGCGGATGGTCGTGAAGAAACACGGGAAGGACCGGCTGGGGACCGTCGCGAAACTGCATTTTAAAACGACGAAGTCCGTGCTGGGGAAAACAGAAGAAGCCTAGACCGCCTCTCCGGCCTCATCCTGCTCATGTTTCGCAGGCGCGCCGGCTGCGACTGGCTGTTCCGCAGCCGGGCCCCCTTCCCAATAGAGAATGCGCTGGCAGTAATTGCAGGAGAGTACTTCCTGTGAGCGTTTGACTTCCGCCACAAGCTGCGGCGGCAACTGCAGTTTGCAGCCAAAACAGGTGCCGTTCCGAACCGGCGCCAACGCCAGCTCTTTCCTGGTGGCCTTGAGCTTGTTGTAGCGGTCAAGAAGGGCCCGGTCCAGCTTGACAGCCAGCTCCCCTTGCTTCTGCTCCAACTGGACCAATTCCGACTGAAGGCCCGCCGCGCTTGATTCGAGCCGCTGTTTTTCCTGCGTGAACGTCCGTTCCGCCTCGGTCGCTCGATCCTTAGCCTGAGCAACCTCTTTCTGCTTGGCTTCGATCCCCTCCATGAGCACGAGGATCTGCTCCTCGACCTCCCCCTTCTTCTTGTTCGCCATTTCAATCTCGAAGAGGCGGGCCTGGTACTCTTTGTTCGTCTTGAGCTCCGTCACGCCGGCCTTGAGTTTGTCGATCTGCGTCTCATGGGCGTCCAGATCGCGCTCGCGGTCCCGGCGCTCTTTCATGAGCTGCTCAACGGTGGCGGTGGCTTCTTTCAGAAGGCGGGTGGCCTCGCGGAAGGGGGCTTCGGCGGCTTCAACAAGTTGCGGGGTTTTTCGTTGTTGCTCCTTGATCTCCCCGATCCGGAGATCGAGAGCTTGCAGTTCGACCAGCGGTGCAAGCTGGGGATTCAACAGGACCTCTCTGACATCAGATCACTCGCCTCCAACAATTTTAAGATCGTAACGCGAAGCCGGGCGGTCTTTCAACAACAATCGGAGCAGGCGGCTCTCGCAAGCGCGGTATGGTCGAAAGACATGAAAGAATCTCTGGATGGTTTTCTCCGCGCGCATCAAACTCGATACAACGATAAATAGCGCGCGGCTCTAGCAAGCTCGGTATGGTGGGCCCACCAGGATTCGAACCTGGGACCAACGGATTATGAGTCCGCCGCTCTGACCACCTGAGCTATGGGCCCCTCTTAACCGTGAGGCGTGAAACGTGAGGGGTGAATGGTAGACCTGCAAAGAGTTAAGACGTGAATCAGCCTTCCTCCGGCCCCTTACACCTAACGCCTCACCCCTCACGGTTTCTATAGGCTCTCCACGAAGCTCTTGAGCTTTTTGCTCCGACTGGGATGGCGCAATTTTCGCAGGGCCTTGGCTTCGATCTGCCTGATCCGTTCGCGCGTGACTTCGAAGTCCTGGCCGACTTCTTCGAGCGTATGGTCCGTGCTTTCGCCGATCCCGAAGCGCTTTCGGAGCACCTTCTCCTCGCGCGGCGTCAGCGTCTCCAGCGCGTTGTTGATCTGGCGCTGCAGATCGTACCGGATCGCCGCTTCGAGCGGTGAAATGGCCTTCTTGTCCTCGATGAAGTCCCCCAGGTGGCTGTCCTCTTCCTCCCCGATCGGCGTTTCGAGCGAAATCGGCTCCCGCGCGATCTTGAGGATCTTGCGGACCTTGTCGAGCGGCAAGTCCATCCGCTCGGCGATTTCCTCCGGCGTCGGCTCGCGGCCGAGCTTCTGGACCAGGTGGCGCGAGGTTCGGATCAGCTTGTTGATCGTCTCGATCATGTGCACCGGAATCCGGATCGTTCTGGCCTGGTCGGCAATCGCACGGGTGATGGCCTGCCGGATCCACCAGGTGGCGTAGGTGCTGAACTTGTAACCCCGCTTGTACTCGAACTTGTCCACGGCCTTCATCAGGCCGATGTTGCCTTCCTGGATGAGGTCCAAAAACTGCAGCCCCCGGTTGGTGTATTTCTTGGCGATGCTGACCACCAATCGCAAATTGGCCTCGACCAGCTCGGCTTTCCCCCGCTTCACCTTCTCGGCCGCCAGGTCCAGGTGGCGGACAGCTTCCTTGATCTCGTCTGCCGAGACCAGCGCCTCTTCGGTCTCCAACCGGCGGACTTTGCTCCTCGCGGCCTGATACGTCTTCTTGATTTCCTGGAGTGCCTCTTCCGACAACCCGACCTTGCGTTTCACAGCCAACAAATCGCGCCGACCGCGGCACAACCGACGGAGCAACTCCAGGCCCGCCTCGCCCGACACGCCCAGCTTCCGCTGACAGTGCGCCGCCTCCCGCTCCGCCGTACGAATCTCGTGGGCCAGGTCCCTGACGCGCTGGACCATCCGATCCTTGATGGCGGCGTGCAAGTTGACCGACTCCATCTTCTCGACGACCTGCTGGCGGATTTCTTTGGTTTGGGTCTTGATCCGATTCTGCTTGGCCTGGTCGCCTCCCGTGCGGCGGCTTTTCTCATAGAGCCCCATGAGGGTCTGGGAGACCCGGCGGACTTTGGTGAGGGCCTCGAGGGTCTTGGCCCGAAGCTCCTCGTCGTCGGGCTCGACCTCTTCATCTTCCTCAAAATCCTCGTCTACCACCGGAACCAGCTCGCGGATCGAGATCTTCTTGGCCTTGAGCTTGTCCCGCAGCGCCAGCACGAACTGGATGGACATCGGCATGCCGAAGACGACCGAGGCGATGTCCTTTTTCCCTTCCTCAATGCGCTTGGCGATCTCGATCTCGCCTTCCCGGCTGAGCAGGGAGACGCTCCCCATTTCCTTGAGATAGAGGCGGACCGGGTCATCGGTCCGGCTGAGGATGCCCGGGGTCAGATCGATCTCCTTTTCCTCTTCCTCGGCCTCCTCCTTTTCCTCGGCCTCTTCCGCGACCTCCTCGCCGTCGGCCGCCTTCTGCTGCCGTTCCCCGTCGGCGGCATCGACGATCTCGATGTCCATCTCGCCGAAAATGGTCATGAGATTGCTGAGCTGTTCGGACGAGACCATGTCGGCGGGCAGCGTGCTGTTCAGCTCCTCGTAGGTCAGGTAGCCCTTCTGCTTTCCCCGGGAGATCAGCTTCTTGACTTCTCCGAGCAAGACATCTTTCGCCATAGCCACTCCCTCAACAAGCTCGTTACGCGGTCGGGGCCGGTGGGACGCCGGCCTTTTTCATGCGCAGGTCATTGACCTGGGCGTTCAAGCGCCGGGCATCGTCCGTTCGCCCGGTCTGTTCCGCGGCCCGGAGCTGCACGATGAGCTCAGCCAGCGCCTGCTCGCGGCGCTTCCGCTCCAGGGTCTCCAGGCACCCGCGGATCTGCTCCGGCACGTCTTCGTCGTGCCGTTCCGTCATCGACAGCTCGGTCGTCACGGAGCCGCAGTCGGGGTCGGCCACCGCCTCGTCCAGCATCGGCCGGATGAGCACTCGACCATCCCGATCCAGGTGCCGGAGCGCGATCTCGACGATGCGCCGGCAGGCCGGCACGGAGAAGGCCTCCGCGTCCAAGACCCGCACCTGGGCGGCCGTCAATTGTCCCAGCAGAAGCAGGTGGACCAGGTCCCGCTCTTCCGCACTGCCCTTGAAGCGGCTGTCCGACGTCGGCCGCGCGGCGGCGGCGTCCTGTCGCCCGCCTCCCCGGCTCGCCCGTCGGCCCCCCAGCCGTTCCTCTTTCGCCACCAGCTCCGGATACCGCTCGATCAGCCGCTGCTGGCTGATCCCCAGTCGCTCCGCGACGCGGCGGAGACATTCTTCCTTTTCAATCCTGTGGCCGGTCTTCTGAAGGATGCGCAGGACTTCATCCACGCTCCGGATTCGATCTTCGATCAACCCGGAGGCGGCCTGCGCCAGACTGTGCTCCACGGCAAAATCCAGCAGGCTGGGCGCGCGCTCCTGCGCCTGCAGGAAGGCCTCGGGACCTTGTGCCCTGATAAAGGTGTCCGGATCATCCCCCGCCGGCAGCGACACGACTCTGACGCCGATCCCGCTGTCCACGAAGAGGTCCAGCGTCCGCAAGGCCGCCCGCACGCCGGCCGGATCGGGATCGAACAGCAGCACCACCTTCGTGACGTACCGCCGGATCGTCCTGATGTGATCGGGCGTCAGCGCCGTGCCCAGCGTCGCCACCACGTTGGTGATCCCCGCCTGGTGCAGCGCAATCGCGTCGAAATAGCCCTCGACGATGATGAGGGTGTCCGTGGTCTTGCCGGCCGTCTCCCGCGCCCGCTCCAGCAGGTACAAGGCGCGGCCCTTGCTGAAGAGGGGCGTCTCCGGCGAATTGAGATATTTCGGCATCCCCTCGCCCAGGATGCGGCCGCCGAAGGCGATCACTTTTTTGCGCAGGTCGCAGATCGGGAACATCACCCGCGAGCGGAACTTGTCGTAGTAGCCGGAAGCGTCCTTCGGGTTGCGCCCGGCGTTCTCCTTCGGCGTGATCAACCCGCCCGCGAGCAAGTCCGGCAGCGTGTAGCCGCTCCTGAGGAGATGTTTCAGCACGCCGTCCCAGCTTTCCGGCGCATAGCCGAAGCCGAAGGTTTCCAGCGTGTCGTCGAACATGCCGCGATCCTTGAGGTAGAGCCGCGCATCCCGGCCGACTTCCGCCTGGTGCAGATTGTGCCGAAACCAGGCCTGCGCCGCCTCGTTCAATTGCTCCAACCGCTCCTTGTTCCCCGAATCCTGCGAGGGCCTGGCCCCTTGCATCACCGGCACCTCGACGCCGGCCTTGGTGCCCAATTCCCGCACGGTCTCCGGGAACGACGTGCCTTCCATTTTCATCACGAAGGTGAACACGTTGCCGCCGGCGCCGCAGCCGAAACAGTGGAAGATTTGCCGCGAAGGGCTGACCATGAAGGAGGGAGTCTTCTCCGCGTGGAAGGGACAGAGGCCTTTGAAGTTCTGACCCGCCTTGGAGAGCGTCACGTACCCGGAAACCACGTCCAGGATGTCAGTGCGATCTTTGATTTGATCGATGACTTCCTGAGGAATAACCCCGTGGCTCACGCCGGTACCGCTCCTGTGCTTGTCTTGCCGTGAACCGAGTGCGCCGCCAGCCGGAAGGGCTTGAAATCCTGAAAGTAATGACCGGTCAATCTAACAGACGAAAGAAGGGGTGTCAACGGCGGGAAGGACGCGGCCATGAGCCCTCGTTTTCACGCACCACGCACACATAAAAAGCAAGCGCAGGGGGGCAGCCTGACCGTCCTTGTGCTCGCAGAGCCCGCACTTCGGAAAGTGCTCGCTCGATGCGCGCAGTACAGGACGATCAGGCTACCCCGCGGAAGAAAAATTTGGATATGGTAGGCGGATGCGCGTAGCCGAGCCGCCGTTCAAAGGGGGAGAGAAGGTGAGGGGAAAGGCGCCTTGGAGCCTTTCCCCTCTCTCGGAACGAAGACCGCTCATCCGGCAACATGCGCGTCGGAGTCAGCTGTTCGAGTAATCCGATTCCAGCGGGGCGATGTTGTACAGCAGTTCGAGGTCGAATTCGTCAATGAGCGCGTTGACGGCTGACGCGCCGAGGTCGGAGCGCACTTCGTTGATGACCAGCTCGATGGCCATGCCGGCCTGCTGGCCATACTGTGCGATCGCAGCCTCAATCCGCCGCCTGGCTTCTTCCGGTTTCATGCGTCTACCTCACACCAGGCTTGCGGGACAGTGACGACCTCATGGCCCGTAATCTCCCGGCCCAACCGGCAGTCGATACACTCATCGAGAAGCACTCTCACGAAGCGACGGTCAGCATCCTGGTTTTCGCCTCTTCGAGGAAGGCGATGACCTGCTCACGAGTGACCGTGGGAAATCCTTCGAGGAAGTCGTCGATTGTCTGCCCCCCTTCCAGATACTCGATGAGCGTTTGGACGGGTACCCGCGTACCGCGAAAGACCGGCGTCCCACCGAGCACGTCAGGGTTTGAAGAGATCAGGGATGAGGTCGGTGTGGCCATCACGCATCCTCTAGGTGTTCGAATTCTAAGCCAGGAGCGGCGAGAAAGCAATTTGCAACTGCAAGACTTAGCCCAACGTCTGAAGCAACGCATGCATTTCCGGGATAAGATCAACGCCGCCACTTGACCGGCCCGAGGCAGCCGCATTGATCCCGGCCGCAAGTACCGGCTTGGCCTCCTCTTTCCTTCCCAGGGCGATCAAGGCGCGGCTCAAGGCCAGGTGCGACGCGACATGGACGGGGTCAAGCTGGACCGCCACGCGCAGATGCTCGACCGCCTCCTCCAGATCCCCGCCTTCCTGCAGAATCTTGTTCCCCAGGCCGTACCGCCCCAGAAACCCCTTCGGATTCTTGGCGACCATTTGCCGAAACGCATCAAGATCCATAAGGGCCTTTATATCATACCGATTTCGAGGTACGCTCTCAAAAATATCAGCGTCGTGCGCGTACTGTGAACGGGAACCACGCGCCGTTATAATGAGAGCGCCACAGAAGGCACGTGACAGGATAACCATGTCGTCACGCTACTTCACCGACCGGTTCCGCTTTCCCGACCCCCGCGAGGCCGACCCCGAGGGCCTCGTCGCCTACGGGGGCGACCTGAACCCCCAGCGTGTGCTCGCGGCCTACGCGCAAGGCATCTTCCCCTGGCCCTACGATGCCCGCACGCCGCTCCTGTGGTTCTCTCCCGATCCTCGCATGGTGCTCCGACCAGCCGAGCTGCACGTGAGCCGCAGCTTACACAAGACCATCAAGAAACACCTGTTCGACATCCGATTCGATACCGCGTTTGACGAGGTCATCCGGCACTGCGCCACGGTCCGGCGTCCCGGACAGCGCGGCACATGGATTACCGAAGAGATCATCCGGGCCTATGGCAAGCTCCACAAGATGGGGTTTGCTCATTCTGCGGAAGCCTGGAGCGAGGACACACTGGTGGGCGGCATATACGGGATCTCGCTGGGTGCGGCGTTTTTCGGGGAATCCATGTTCACCCGACGTCCCGATGCCTCCAAGGCGGCTTTCGTCACCCTGGTCAAGCAGCTCCGGACCTGGGAGTTTCAGTTTTTGGACTGTCAGATCTACGCGGAGCACCTAGCCCGCTTCGGCGCCACGCCCTGGCCACGAGCCCGCTTCCTCACAGCCCTGGCAAAAGCGCTCAAACAACCCACGCGCCGAGGATCGTGGAGATTGAACGACGAAACGTAAATGTTGGGGTAAGGAGGCGGGCGGCCTGGTTATTCCCCTTGCTCGCGCAACGCGCGGCCTCAGAAGGCCCTCGTTGGACGCGCGCAGTTAGGGAACAACCAGGCCGCCCTAGACGAAGTACAGAGTCGCCACAAATAAAAAATGAAACGGCGACAGGCCGCTTTCCAAGCCTGTCGCCTTGACGCTTCGCCACGTTCGTTGAGTTGCTCCAGGGTAGTTGAGAGCAATCGACAAGTTATCGCCCTAGCAGCCCCGTGGTCTCTTCGCCACTATACCAAGCTTCGCTTGAACCGCCGCGCCTCCGCGCACCGAAGCGCTCTGGCGCGCAGACGCGTTCGATCGCTCGACCCAGAGGCTCTCGACCCCTCGACCTCGCTCGGGGTCGAGCCTGAGCGGGGTCGAAGGCTCGACGGGTCAACTCGCGGCGGAGTGGTCCTTTGCCACCTGTAGCCTTAGATTCTGCGGAATGCGTTAAGGCCCGTGATAGCTCCCCTAACAAGTTTCCAGGGCTTCATTCTTCTCCTGATTGTGTCAACTCTCCGAGGTCTGCCGGGGCTTAGGGCGGGCTTCCCAATGGCGCGGGGCTTCACCGCGCAGAAAGGCGACGGGTCTATCAGCGACTCGTCGCCTTTCCACTTTTTGTTTTTTTCGGCTGGCAGGGTATAGACACGGAGACGTCGGAGTGGTGGAAAAAGCGACATTGTGGGACCGCCGTGCTGATGTGCGTAGCGGGAGAACGAGCGAGGTCCGACCGCCCTTGCCTGTGGGAACCAGGCATGGGCGGATCGGAGAACCCCTGCATTCCGATGTGGGGGATGGGGGGAGCCGCAGCCGTTCTACCGGTCGCTACAGCAGCTAGGCGGGTACACACCGGAGCAACTTCCATCACTTCGATGACCCGCTCCGATTCGTCAGCCGAGTCTTGAATCGTTCCGGGAAGCGCGGGAACGTCGGGCCATGCCACCCCGCTCCATCCGTTCGTCAGCCGCGTCCATCTTTCAGTTAGAGCGCTCGGCGACAGTCCCCGCATAGCTGCGGCCGCGCCTTCGAAATCATACAGACTGGCTACACGTAGGTGTGCTCGTCGCGTTTGACTAACTTCAGCAGAATGACTTTCTTGCGCGTCTCATCAATATCGTACAGGAGGCG
>VGXG01000016.1 GCA_016873395.1 Nitrospira sp.
GGATAAACCCCTTGAGTTAACTTCTCCTCATCTAAACATCGTTTAAGGCGCCGCGTTCGACCAGAGGCCTGCGACGAGCTCGGCTCAACTGAGCTCGCCGAAGTCAGCCGAGCGGTTCTCGACAGGTCAAATCTCGGCGGCGAAGTATCTTGCCGCCAGTAGGCTTAGGTTAGGTTCGTTTGAGTCGATTGTTCTTGGTGGGCGGATAAAACAACCGGCGTTTGCTGTTCGGATCTGGACCGATGGCGAGGGGTGATTCGATACCCTTCATTGCTGCCACAGCTCCTATAGCCTCTAGCACTTCCCTTTCCTAACATTCCGCTTCGGCTCAGCAAAATTTCATCTTTTATAGTATAACTGAATTATCAATTAGTTACGTTATAAATATTTATGTTGACAAACTAAGTTAACTACAAATATATTAATATTACTATTCTCATCGGATTTAAAATTATGTGGCCCACAAGGAAACTAATCAGAACACGTCGCGCGGCGCCGGCACTTCTCCTTTTTGCGCTCACCCTTGCCCCATTGGTGGGGCTACCAGGACCATCGGCGCCAGCCGAGGCATTCGAATGGACGCCCACCGATGAAGAGATCCAGAAATACCGGAAAAGCTGGAATCCCTTCTCTGAGGGTCCCTTATTGATCCAATCTGTAGACATTCATCCCAAAGACCAACTCTCTGTTCGTCCGTTCGTGTTTTCCCAGATCAGCGAAAAAAGTTACGGAAACCAGCTCGCCTTCCCGACCGACGCGAAAAACGGCCCTGTGCATCTGTACTCAGTGGCTCCTCTGGTGACCGTGACATACGGGGTGACCAATCACGTCGAACTCGGTGCGGCCACCTCATGGAATACCTTTTGGGCGCGGGACTCCGAATCATTCAATAGAGGTCGCGGTGGGCCCATGACGACAGACTCGGGCCTTGGTGACTTCTCATTGATTCTCAAATATCGACCGATCGTCCAAGATCCGGACAGCGCGCGCCCGTCCATTACCAACTATACCCAAATCGTCCTGCCAACCGGCCGATGGGTGACCGGTACGGAACGTCCGCCTGGAGGCTTCGCCCCCCTGGGCAGACTGCCCGCCACCAGATTCGGGGAACTGGGGTTTACTGAGGGAATCACCTTTCGGAAAAACAAACGACCGTTCCGGATCAGCGGCGGCGTCTATTACACCTATTCTGCCCCTGGCAGCGATGCCGGACAGACTACCTATGTGGGAGACATCGTCAATACCAGACTGGCATACGAATATTTTCTCGATGATCAGCAGGGCCTGGCTTTAAATCTCGAACTGGCCACCCTCCATACGCTGACCTGGCGGGCTGACGGCCATGCAATCAACCGCGGACAAATTAGTGGTTCGACCGTGATTGGCATTGAACCAGGCGTTCAATGGCGATTCTCGGACTCCTGGGTGGGCGGCATCGGCGTCCTCTTTAGCGTCGCCGGTCAGAACACCGCCGACTCTATCTACCCGAACTTTGCGATTCAGTGGTACTGGAGCAAGACCGGCAAGGTGATCATGCGCTAGCGCACGCTGAGGCGGCACGACTCCCGCGAGACACCAAATGTACCGCGCCAGCTTTGATCGCAGCCACGACGGGCACCCCAGGCGACAGGCGCAAGTCCTCGACAGCCGAGCGGGTCACTAGAGCCGAGAGCAGGAATCCGCAGTCGATCCGGATGCGCACCAACGCGCCCATTATAGTCACCTCGCGCACTGTTCCTGCTAGATGGTTCCTCGCGCTGGTCGCCCCGACGCCAAGGGTTTCCAAAACGACATCTTCTGCCCTGACACACACAAACACATCGAGTCCCAATTCCGCATCGGCGAGGGCCATGAGTTTCGTCCCATCCACGTCGATTGTGGAAAGTCCACTGGACGAATCGATGACCCGTCCCTGGACCACCGTTTCCACACCCACAATCCGCGCAACCTCGGCATCCCGCGGTCGGCTGAACACTTCCTGCGGAGTTCCGGTCTGGAGCACACGCCCCTCATTGATGACTGTCATTTGGTCCCCCAGCGTCAAGGCTTCGGCCCAATCATGCGTCACAACTACGGAAGGGATGGCCAGTTGTTTCAGCAGAGACCTGAGTTCCCCGCACAGTTTGGACTGAGTCGGCGCATCGAGCGCCGACAGCGGTTCATCGAGCAACAGAAGCTGTGGACGACGCGCAATAGCCCGCGCAAGGGCAACCCGTTGCTGCTGCCCCCCCGAAAGCTGGTTCGGCCGTACGCGTTCCGCCCCCTGTAACTGAAGCAGCGCCATAACTTCGGTCACGCGCTGGCGGCGACTTGCTGCATCAAGTTCACCCAAGCCAAACGCGATGTTGTCTTCGACGGAATGAGATGGAAACAATGAGTAGTCCTGGGACATAAAACCGATCCGCCGTTTCTGAGGTGGCATCCTGGTTCCTACCTTTGTCTCGACCCATACTTCATCCCCGAATTGGATAGACCCTTGCTCAGGCCATTCCAGCCCTGCCAGGCAGCGGAGCACGGTCGTCTTGCCGGCGCCGGATGGTCCGAACAGGATCAAAATAGTTGGCGGATCCAAGGGCAGGCGAAACGAGGCATCAACGGATAACCGGCCTGGAAAAGACTTCTGGATTGCGACGATCATTTCTGAGGCCATATGGTCCACACCTTCCGATTCATCGCATAGACGCCCAGCAAGACGGCGTACGAGATCGCCAGCAGAAACAAGGCTGTCTTGGCTGCTCCGGCGTAGTTGAGTGCTTGGACTTCATCGTAGATGTCAATCGAGACCGTGCGCGTGACTCCCTCGATGTTACCGCCGACCATCAGCACCACGCCGAACTCGCCGAGAGTGTGGGCAAAGCTCAAAACAAAACCGGTTACGACGCCGGCCACAGACAATGGAATGATGAGTTTGAAGAAAGTCTTGATACGGGAGACCCCGAGGGTCCAGGAAGCTTCGATGAGACGGCGGTCCACTTGCTCAAAGGCGGCGACGAATGGCTGGACGGCAAAGGGCAGGCTATAAAGGACCGAGGCAAAGAGCAGCCCCTCGAAGGTAAACGGCAAGGGATGCCCGACAATGGCTATATAGAACCGCCCGAGTGGGCTTTGCGGCCCGATCGCGACAAGGATGTAAAACCCCAGGACGGTGGGCGGGAGCACCAGCGGAAGCGCCACCACCGATTCGACCAGGAACTTCCAGCGCCACCGGGAGAAGCTCAGCCAATGGGCGAGGGGCAACCCAATGACAACCAGGATCAGAGCTGTGAGGGCGGCCAGCTTGAGCGTGACGGCGATCGCCATCCAATTCACGGTTGTCCCCGCTTTTCCACATTACACACCGCGTCCGCTACTATGCCTGGGAAAGCTGCGCCGGAACCAGTCACTTGCACCGGAACTGAAGCCCCCAAAACCGCCTGGTGGTGAGAAGATCGTCTGCATCCAACCCGGAATTTCTGGTTTCCCCCTGCGTCTCCCCTTCCTGGATGATCCGATAGCCTTTCGGACAACGCTCTTCGATCATGTGTAGTGCCTCAGCCCGGAACGGGGACGCATAGATGCTTTGCCGGCCCTTCTTGAGTGGATACGCGACGACCCCGCCCTGTTCATTGAGTTGGAGAAACCGGGCTCCTTCCGCACAGGCCGTGCACAGAAACAGGACCATCAAAGGCAACGCCGCGGCTCCGCGGCGGTTCGCAGACTTCATGAACCTCCCACTTATTCCGGCAACACGAACCCATAGCTCGCCATCACTCGCCTGCCCTCAGGCCCTTTGAGAAAATCCAGGAAGGCTTTCGCACTTTCAACGTTTTTCGCCGTCTTCAGAACAACCGCGCCTTGCTCTAGAATCTGATGGGCAGAAGCTGGAATTTCCCAATACTTCCCGGCCGCCTTCATGGGAGGGGCGAGGGCCAGCGACAGGGCAATAATCCCGACATCTGACGCACCAGATTCGACGAATTGCGCAGCCTGGGCGATATTTTCCCCTAGGACCAGTTTACTCTTGACGCGGTCATAAACCTTGAAGTGTTCCATCGCAGAGACTGCTGCACGGCCATACGGCGCGTGCTTCGGATTCGCAATGGCGACCTTCTGGATTGAAGCGTCCAGCAAGGCTTCCATGCCTAGCTTGTCCACCGCCAAGGGAGACTTCGCAGGCGCCCACAGGACAATGCGTCCGACCGCATACCGATAGAGCGACCCCTGGATCGCATGGCCTGTCTGCTCCAGCTTCTGGGGATAGCGGACATCGGCCGAGAAATAGAGATCGAACGGAGCGCCGTGCTGAATCTGTGAGAAGAAATTGCCCGACGATCCTAGTGACAGCTTCACATGTGTGCCGGTCTTGTTTTCGAATTCCGCAACGATGTCCTTGAAGGCAAAGTTCAAGTCCGATGCTGCGGCAATGGTCAGGTCCTTGCTGAAAGCCACAGATGGTTGAATGAGCCCCACGGCGATGATCCCGGCCACAAGCACCGCGCAGATTGCACACCTTACGATTCGTTCTGCTTTCCTCATGAACATCAGAGCCCCTCCAATCCTCGACGAATACATTGACGCGCAGGACGCCATCATCGACCAAGATAGGCACAGGAATCACCACTATACTGGGCGCCCTGGTCCCATGCAAGGAGGCAGCAAGGACCCCGTGCGGAGAATCGCCTTGGCTTATCCGATGACACATTCAGAAAAAGACCTGGACCTGCACACGAAGGATATTATCGATCAGGGTTCCGCCTTTTGCATCCAATGGGACACATCCCGAGGGGAAGGCTGTTGCTGACGAGCAGTTCGCGGTCGTTTGCACACCGTTCACCGTGTTCGGCAACGGATTGCTTCGGCCGATCGCATAGCCCCCGGTCCCCATTGCAACGTTCGAATAGGTGATCATCAATTGGTAATCGTAGGTTCCGAACGGAAACCAGTTGATCGAGGCATCGAACTCCTTGATCAGGTCGCTGGAAGAATGGGTATCGGGGTCCCAGTAGGAATAGCGGGCCGCGACTTCGAGCTTGCGGGGAATCAGGTAGTAGCCGGACTGGACGTACCAGCCGGTGGCGTTGCCAAGAAGTCCTGGGGCAAAGGCCGTGCAGGTTCCCCCTACTCCGTTCGTCTGTACGCAGGGCAGGCCCTTGTTGTGTCGGTTGATGTTCTTGAAATAATACTCGCTCTGAAGCGAGAAGCCGCGATATTTGAGAATGGCGTCCAGTCCCCAGGTGGTGTAATCCACAACCCCCCACCCGAGCTGGCGGCCGTTCCCGAAAGTTGCCAATTGCCGGCGCCAGTTCAGGTTCGCGAGGTCAATGCCGATGAAGGCGTTGTTGCTGTTTGTGTTGATCCCGGGGTTGTAGGCGATGCCGCCTCCCACCGCTAATTGCGGCGTTTCCGAATAGGCCAGGTCCCCTTCCCCATAGCCCGGCCGGCCCGTGACGTTCCACACGAGCCGAGCCGTGTACATGAGCTGATTGATCCAATTGCCACGGAAATTCGCGTTCAGGTTCCGTTGATTCGCGGGGCAGCCATCCGGAGTCGGAAAAGGATTGCCGCTGGTTGCGCCACCGGGACAGCCTTGGGTCGGCTCTTCGCTCTCGAACGACCCGTAGTCGGTGAAGAGGGGGCCGCCGCCGTTGAAAATACCGACGTAGTAGTTGACCGGGTAGAGCTCCTCATCGTTCATGATCGTGAGACCGATATCGCGTCGGTTCAGCCCGTTGGCCGTAAAGGCGTCCTGGAGGATCGCGCGCTCGGCGAACTGCATGGAGGCCGTGTTATTGATCTCAGCCCGGTTGAAGTAGGTCTTGAACTGACCAACCTGGACATTGAACAGGTCGAAATGGGTGCTGGTCAGATAAAAATCCAGGAGATTGACGGAGCCGGGAGTCTGGGCGTTCTCCGACGACTCCATTCCGAGCTGCATGAAATACTTGAAATCGGGGTTGAAGAGGTGCCCCGTAAACAACAGCCGCGCACGCCGGAGATTGAATTGGGAGGAGTCGCCGACCGAGCGATTCGCTCGATAGTCGCCGAACACCCCGAGGAGCTCCGGGAAGTTCTTGGCATCGCCCGGGTCTCTCCAGGCATTATTCCGCCACCGCGTCGTTTCCCGGAACATGAGACGGCCGCGGATCTTCAAGAAGAACGCATTGTCGTTCATCGAAAAGTTGAAGCCCCGGTCGTACCAGAGCTTGAATGGGAGCTGCGTCTGGTATCGATAGAGCTCCGACTCCTTGAGCGCTTGCTCGTACTCTTCCTTGGTGATGATGCCCTTGTCCAGAGCCCGGTCCATGAGAAGCCGCAAAGATGGGTCCTGGCTCTCGACAAAGACATACCTGCCGTCCTTCTCGATGACCCTTCCCGACTCAACCGCGAGCGCATCCAGAGGTTCGGCGAGGGTCACGGCTACGGCCAGGATAACTGGACCTATGAGCCAAGCGGCTCGACGTTCCTGCGCCAATGTGATCCATAAGCCCATCGCCGCCTCTTTCAATGAGAACGAATGGAACCGCTGTTCGTCATGGCTCGGCTCTACTTCCCGGCCGGCAAAACCGCGGACTTAAGGAACTCGCGGTACAGCACCCCGCGCTCGTTCACGGCCGGATCGGTGCTCCAGAAGTGATTGGGCTCGAAGTAGAGCAGGAAGGTACCGGGCTCAGGCGGGAGCGCAGGATAGCGGAGGTCCCACATCTCCTGGCTTCGGATCGGAAACTGCGCATGAAAGTGTTCAAGCGTGAAGTGGAAATAGGGCTCGCGCACGGCGATCCAGCCGCCGGTTGTGTCGCGCTCGCCCGAGGGGTCCATGCCCGGAGCCAGGATTTGAAAGTGCACCCGCTCCTCCGGGCCCACCTTCTGAAGGGCCTCGGCCAGGTGGGGAACGAGCACCTCGATCTCGTCCTGGCGAAAAATCCTTTTCGGGGGGGTCTCCTCCGCGAACCAGCGGAGCGGTAGTCTCTGTTTTTCTCGGAAGGAAAATGAACTGAGAAGCCGGGACAGTTCCCGGGCTTCGAGCTGAACCGGATGGGTGTACCCAGCGGGCTTCACCTCCCGCTGGATCGTGACTACCACCCGCTGGTCTTGATGGACGGTCCGGACGGTATACGGCAGCCGCGCGCAGCCGAAGAGAGACAACAGCCCTCCCATCAGGACCGCCACGATCGCCACATCGACCCACCGTTTCATTTCTTTGTGCATCATTGCAGACCCCGTCCCCTGTCCAGGCATGTCGTTCTCCATGCCACCCTGCGACCCTCCGCACACCGAAGTACCCTAGGGCTTAGGCATGTTCGCTCGCTCGACCCATCGTTCGACCAGAGGCCTGAGGCGAGCTCGGCTCGACTGAGCTCGCCGCAGTCAGCCGAGCGGCTCTCGACCCCTCGACCTCGCTCGGGGTCGAGCCTGAGCGGGGTCGAAGGCTCGACGGGTCAACTCGCGGCGGATCGTTGCCTTACACCCACGCCATTTCCCTCGAATGAACGGTCCTTGAGAAGTTTATAATAAGTGTCATAAAGTTAAGTATAGTGTCCTCTCGGGACAAAAAATTTTGGGCCTCTTACGATTCGGTTCCGGGGAGATACCCCAACGACCGTACGATTCCCTGGGCCTCAGGCGACTGAATGAACGTGAGAAACTCCTCGCAGAGCGAGCGGTTCCGGCAATACCGCTCCATCGCCATCGAATGGACGGTCAACCGAACGTACGGATCAGCCGCCGTGGCCACGACGCGGATTCGCTCCTGTTCCTTCACCGCATCCGGACCGAAAATGACGCCGACATCGGCCTGTCCATACAGTAGATGATCTAGCACGCCTCGGGCATCCGAGGCCACGTCCAGCCGTTTCTTGACATCATCGGCAATCCCCAACGATGCGAAGAGCTGCCCCGTCTGCCTACCCAACTCGGTCAAGATCGGGTCCGCGATCGCAATGCGGTGCGTCGTTTTGCCCAGCTCCTCGAACAAGGATGGCGCCTCTACTAAACTGACCGGCACAACCAGCACGAGAGGAACGGCTGCATAGGAATGTCGCGTACCGGGCAGGACGTAGTACTTCGACTCCAAGCGCGCAATCAGCTCGTCGCCGCCCGGGGCAACAAGGTCGATAGGGCCGGTGCCGATGAAGAACCTCAAGTCATTCCCCACGGCTGCAATGGTGCGCCTCAGATCCAACCCCGTATCGTAATAGACCTTGACCTTCACGTTCGGGTGTATCTTCTCGAACGACTGCGCCAACGCTTCAACCGGCCCCTTCATGCCAGGCGACGCGGCGATGACCAATGGTTCATCAGTCGGACCGGCGTAGAGCACCGAACTTCCCGCACTCAACAATCCCACAGCCAAGATAAGCCCCGCGCATCGCCGCCCCCGACGCCTGATTTCCTCTTTCATCATTCCCTCATTGTCATTCCGTTGCAGCTTCACAGATTCCGCACCGTTCCGGTCTCGCGCGTGTCGTAGCCGCCCAGTGCCTCGATCTCAGTCCGAAAGGGACGGCTTACGATCGTGTCGAGGAAGGCCGTAAGGCTCCGGTGGGCATCCAGATACTCCGTGGGAATCACCAGGTCGTACCGTTCCACCTGGAGAGGGAGGAAATCCAGCCCGACTAGCCTGGCCGCCGATCGGACTCCCATTCCTGCATCGGCCTGGCCTGTGGCGACCAGATGGGCGACCTCCAGATGCGACGCAACGATCCGTTCATAGCCCTTGATCTGGCTTGGCTTGAGGCCGGCAGCAGCTAATCTCTGGTCAAGCAGAAGCCTGGCTCCAGCTCCTGCCTCGCGGTTGGCCACCAGGATGTCCTTCCGTGCCAGGTCCGCCACCTCCCTGATCCCTTTCGGGTTGCCACGCGCCACCATGAGACCCTGTTCCCACGTCGCAAACGCCACCACGGTGAACCGGCCTTTCTTTAAGTGGCACCGGAGATACGGCAGGTTGGACTCACCGGTCCTGGCGTCCACCACGTGGAGGCCGGCCATATGAACTTCGCCTCGTTTCAGGGCCTCGACCGCGGCCGCGCTTCCCATCGTCCACCCCGTTACCAAGGCCCGGTCCCGCCTGCGGCGCAGGTACTCCCCTGCCAGGTAAATCGCCGGGTCGCAGCCGGCCACGACGATTTCCTCTTCGACAGCTCGGCGATCCCTGAGCAGTCGAACTCGAACCAACTCCCTCTGTTGTGCCGTCCGCCGGATCGATCGTCCGGTGTTCGTGAGGAGCCCATCGGCTGCCACGGCGAAGTTCAGCACGTCTCCGAGCGTGGCCATCGGCTTCACCACGACACGCGATCCGACTCGAGCCACCTTCACTCGAATCGGCCCTTGCTCACCGACGCCAGGCCACGGCCCAACCAACTCACCCTCGATGATTTCTCCGGCAGACATGAGAGAAAAGAGATCCTCCACCCGGCAATCGAGGGCGCCGGCCAGGCGCAAGGCGACCGCGGTCGTCGGGAGGTACTGGTTGGCTTCAATGGCATAGATCGCCTGGCGGGTAATGCCGGCCATCGTCGCCAAGGCTACTTGCGAGAGTCCCTTGGCAGTGCGTAGACTCTTCAGGCGATTCTCAATGTTGCCGGCTGGCTCGGCCTTGTTTTTCTCTCCCATGAGAGACCACTATTATACAATGAATGACATAATGTCAAGTATACTGTCGATTCATTAAAGAGAGATGATGCGGCAACCCAGGAAATTCAACAGGTTCACAGAAAGAATGGGTCGGTGCTAGAGGTTCTGGTTGGTCGGAAGGGCCAGGGTGAAGTGTTTCCCCTTTTCGGCGTAGAGGACCCTCTTGCGGACGAGCTGGTCGAGCACTTGGCCTAACGCTTCGGCATCAGGAACCGGCGTCTTGCCCGTCTCTTCCATCCCTGCTTTGATCTGTTCGACGGCCTTGGGCGTCTCGCTGCAATATTCGATGATGAACGAGGCGGGCCAGTCGAAGCGTGACCGGGACGGCATTCCCTCCGCGCGGCCGTCGTAGACCGTCACATAACTCATGGACTTGGCGTAATAGAAAAACGGCTTGTCGGAGGAGGCATGCCGGCGTTGCCAGTGACGGACCAGGTGGGTCAACTCCTCGAAAAGTCCGACATCCACGCACGAGTCGATCTCATATTCAAAGTCGTAGGCAATTTTCTTCAGATCCACCGTTCGGCCGTCATAGACATATTCGTAAGCCGTCCCCGGGCCGGTGATCCGGATGCCGTACTCGTGGGGGCGCATGAAGTAGGGACTGAACCGCTCCAACCAGAACTTGCCCACGGCTTCGGGCGGCTGCAGATGCAGGATCGAGGGAACCAGATCGATCTGTCTCTGGTAGTCGGCGTTGGTCTCCTGAGGAAAGCCCAGCAGGATATTCCAGGAGATATCCACATGGTAATAGAGGCTCCATTTGAGGCACTGGAGATTCTGCATCGGGCTTACGCCTTTATCCATCTCGTGCAATTGAGCCTGGCTCAGGCTTTCGATGCCCGGCTGCATGCACTTGACGCCGCCCTGCGCCAGGGTCTGGATCTGGCGCTTGCTGAGATTGCTTTTGGTCTCAATGAACACGTCCAGGTCCAGCCGGTCCGCGGCGAATTTCCCAAAAAGCTGATCGACATACTTCATGTCGATGATGTTGTCCACCAGCCGGAACCGCGTCGAGTCATACCGGCTGGAGAGAGCGTCCAACTCCTTGGCAACTTGCGCCGGCGACTTGGCGCGGAATTTCATGCTCTGCGCGTTGAGCCCGCAGAAGGTACAATGGTGTTTTTCGCCCCACCAGCAACCCCGCGAGCCTTCATAAAGCAGAATCCGGTCCAATCCCCTGGAGGCCGCGGTCCCCAGTTCCGCCAGTTGTCGGAAATAGTCGTCGTAGTCGGGGGGGCCGGTCCGCTCGAAATCGGCGAAGAGGCGGGGATTGGGCTCGAAGCAGATGCGTCCGTCGCGCCGGTAGGCGACGCCGGCAGGAAACCCCTCGTCTTTGCCGGCCAGGAGCGACTCCACGAGAAGCGGAAAGACCTCTTCTCCTTCCCCCACCACCACGTAATCGATCCAGGGAAAGGCCCTGAACTGTTCCAGGCCCATTTCGCCGTCAAAATTGGCCCCTCCAAACACAATGTTGACCTGGGGATACAGATCCTTGATCAGCTTGGCTAAGGAAAGGCTGGCCACGTTCTGATCGAACGTCGAGGTAAAGCCGACGATCCGGTAGCGGCCCCAGTCGATCGCGGTCATGGCCCAGGTGAGAAACTGAGGAGCTGTACGAGAGGCCACTTCCTCAAAATAGGACATCGGGCGGCCGCTCTGCCGAGCAACCTCGTCAAAGAGGGGCTTGAAGGTCCTGACATATTCGGCGCGCTTGGGATTGTCCCTGAACAGAAGATGGGAAAAGAGCCATTCGCCGAACAACCCGCGTTTTTCGCAGAGCAACTCGTACAGCGGCACGCCGATCGTATGGGCGAATCGCAGGTTCAGGTAGTGGCAATCGACGCCGGTGCCCTGAGATTTGAGCAGGGCAGCCAGAGTCCCCAGTTGGATCGAGGGGTACTTACTGTGGCCGAAGGGCATGTTGACGAGCGCGACTTTCGTCTCGTCCGGCACGGCATCCTCCTTGTGCGACGAGATCCACCTTAGCGCAAGTCCCCGCGGCCACGCAACTCCGACAGAAGCGGCAAGAACATGCACGTAAATAGAAAGGCCGGGCCCCGAGTGGAGCCCGGCCCTTCGGACTGTGGGCAATCGGCATGGCGTTCCAGCCAGCTTATCTTCTCCCCTCGCGGCTGGACGAAGACGAATCAGGCCTCTTCCGTCACTGTGACGGTCATCTCGGTCCGTTCCAGCGGGTTATCGCGGCCATCCCGCTTGACGTTGACGATTGTGTCCACCACGTCCATCCCGCTCACCACTTCTCCGAACGCCGTGTACTTCCAATCCAGGAAATGGGAGTCGGCGACACAGATGAAGAACTGGGAGCCGGCGCTGTCCGGATCATTGGCCCGCGCCATGGAGAGAACGCCGCGCTTGTGGGGCTTGCTGTTGAACTCCGCCTTGACCCTGTGGCCGGGCCCGCCCATGCCGTGCGTGGACCGATCCTGGCTCTTACTGTTGGGATCTCCGCCCTGGATCATAAACCCCGGGATCACCCGGTGGAAGGTTGTGCCATCATAGAATTTTTCCTGCGCCAGCTTGGTAAAGTTCTTGACGTGATTCGGAGCCACGTCCGGGTAAAATTTGAGCACGATCTCGCCGAGCGGCGCTCCCTTGACCGCCACGTGGATCGTCGCACGCGTTTTCTCGCTCACATCGACCATGGCGTGTCCTTCCTGCTATAAATTGGTCCTACTTTCCCGGCGGTTCACCGGTCGCTTGCAACCCCTCGCTGGCCCGCTCCCAGCTTTCGCCGTCATTATCAGTACGAAAAATCCCGGCGCTGGTCCCGGCGTAGAGCGACCCGTCACCGGAGACGGCCAGGACTTGAATCGATAGCTCCGCCAGCCCCTTGTTCAACGGCACCCAACGACGCCCCCCATCGACCGTCTTGAACACCCCCCGCCCGGTCGCCACCAAGAGCCCCTTCTCGCTCGTGAGAATGCCGCGGATCGAGTCGTTCGGCAAGGCGCGGCTGATCGGGTGCCACGTCTTGCCCGCGTCGCTGCTCCGAAAGACTCCCCCGTCGAAAGTTCCCGCATAGAGCGCCTGCTCGTGATCCACGGCGAGGACGCGGATGAAATTCTCCACGAGCCCTTCATGATCCACCAGCCCGCGCGAAAGCCTGATCCATGCCGGCTCGTTCGATTTGTGGCGAAACAGGCCCTTCCCGGAGGTCCCGGCATAGAGGGTTCGATCCGCCGCCATGACCAGCGCATGCACCAGCGTCTCATCGAGGCCCTTGGTCACGGGCGCCCACCGGCTTTCCTTCTCCGGGAGGCGATACACGCCGTCTCCAGTGCCGGCATAGATGGTGCCTCTCTCGATGAGCAGGGCCTTGATCTCGAGGCGGTTGAGCCCCTCGTTGATCGCCTGCCAGCTCTTGCCCTCGTCCTTGCTGCGGAACACCCCGTGCCTGAACGTCCCGGCATAGACCGTTCCATCTTCCGCCACGGCCAAGACCAGAATAAAGCGATCCCCAAGGCCTTCATTCGAAGCCGTCCAGGATCGGCCCCGGTCCTCGCTGCGAAAAACCCCCATGCCGAACGAGCCGGCAAAGACGGTGTGCTTCTTGGAAACGGCCAGCGCCTGGATGCTGGGGGCCGGGCTGATCGGCAGTTGCTCCTCAGGCGTTCCGTGCCGTCCAGGGGAGCGCTGGGCGGCGCAGGGAGCCGCGACCGCCAGGAGCAATGCAGCCGCAATCAGTGCCTTGCCAGCCATCACTGTGCCCGCTGACCAGCCGTGCCGACCGGAACGGGACCGGCGCCGCCGACATCCGGTTCGCCTGGTGATCGTCGTCGCCCGAACAGGCGGGTTCCCAGAATCCCCACCTCATAGAGCACCATGAGGGGTATCGCCATCAACAACATGGTAAAGAGCGTCGCATCCGGCGTCACGACCGCCGACAGGATCAAGGCAACCATGATCGCATGCTTGCGATAGCAGACCAGCAAGGCCGGTGACACATACCCGACCCTGGCCAATAGCGTCAACACCAGCGGTAACTCAAACGCGAGGCCGAAAATGAGCAGGAACTTGACGTTGAAGTCCACATAGGTCCCCACCGCCAGTTGGGGCGTCAGCGCACGGTCCATCCCGAAGCTGACGAAAAATTGAATGACCAACGGCAGGATGACCAGATTGCAGAAGACCATCCCCAACGCAAAGAAACCGGCCGCCAGGCAGAATAGGGGAATGGCCCACCGCTGCTCGCGCGGGAGCAGAGCCGGCTCGATGAACTTCCAGAATTGATAAAGGATCACCGGCAGGCTCAGCACGACCCCGGCCAGCAGCGAGACCTTGACCGCCGCAAAAAGGGCCTCGGTCGGTCCGTAAAAGATCAAATCGTCCGGGAACGGCCGCTTGAACCACTCGATGAGCTCTGCAGCATAGGCGAACGTCAGAACGAAGGCGGCCGTGATCGTTGCCGCGATCACCAGCAGCCGCCGCTTGACGGTCGCCAGATGGCTTGCCAAGGGAGGTAGCACCACACTTATCGATTTGACGCCTGGGATGTCCATTTAGAATAGAAGCCGCGGCTCATCGCGCGGCGGCTCGCCCTTCGTTCTCCCGGTACAGGCGGATCAGCTCCGCCATCTTGTCCTTCTTGGCCAATTTCTCCTTCTGAATCTGTTTTTTGACCATCTCTTCCTGGGGGGTCAGCACATGCCGCTTCTGAAGCTCGCTCAACTCCGCATCAAGTCGATGATGGGACTCCTCCAGCTCACGGAACTCCATGCTCGCTTGACGCAACAGCTCCATGATCCGATTGTCGTTCAGCATCCTCCACCTCCCATTGTGTTGAGCAGAATGGCGAATGACGACGTGCCTGCCGCTGCCACAATCCACTGTGCCCCATGCGCGCGGCCCGGCTACGACCATCGTTCTGCATTCAAGGCTCCAGCAAGGCCGACTCCATCAACAGCGCGTCTTCGATCGGGTTCGTATAGTACTTCGCCCGGAGCGCCACCTGGGCAAATCCCATCCGCTCGTACAGACAGCGAGCCGCCTCGTTCGATGCACGCACTTCCAAGACCGCCCGCCGTGCTCCCCGCTCGCGCCCCACAACCAATGCATGTCGCACCAGCGCCGTCGCGAGGCCGCGCCGGCGCATCGTTGGCTCCACCGCTAAGTTCATGAGTCGTAATTCTTCAAACACCAGCCAGAACACGATATAGGCCATGATGCCGCGGGCCTCCCCGGCAGCTGTAGAACGCGCGACGGCAAAATGAGCGAAGGGATTCCCGGTGAATTCCGCTTCGAACATCTTGCGGGTCCACGGTTCCGAGAACGAACGTTGCTCAATGCAGAGGATCTGGTCAAGGTCCTCGGTCGTCGCCGGCTCGATGACCGGCCGGTCGGCTGCCAGCGTTTTCACGCGCATTGCGATGCCTCTCCCTTTCCTCTCCATCGTTTGCAAATGACGATTTGGAATTCGGGAGAAAGCGCAGCCGTTGCCATACGTCCTCTGTTGTACCAAAACAGCACCGAGGATATCATGGAAAGACGCCGCCGCGGTCGATCATGACATCCTGGCCTCCTTCAATCCAAGACCGACTTTCACCTCCGCTTCGACCCGTTGAACATAGAGAGGAGCAATCCCCCGCCCGGCTATCTCGCCACGCGCCAGCCGTTCGAGGCCGGCGAGACCGACGCTGACCGCCGAGGCAGCCAGAGCGTCCGGTGGAGCCTCACTGACCTCGAAGGATCGAGTCCCCATCAACCTCCGCAATTCATCCTGATAGATGACCCACCCTTCTCCCAGCATCACGGTCGGCCCTTGGATCGACCGGGCCAGGGACTCCAAGGAACCAACCCGTTCCTCCGTCAGACGAGTCGGCCCGGCCGCATGCTTCCAACGGTAGAAGGCCCAGTAGACTTCGCCTGCCCTGGCCTTGAGCACCGGACAGAGTGGCCGGTCTTCGGCACGCAGGTTCCAGGCCATCGCCTCCAGCGTCGGCACCGTCACAAGAGGAAGTCCCGTCACCATGCGAAACCCCATCACGGTAGCCAGACCCACGCGCAAACCCGTGAACGATCCGGGACCGATGGAGACGGCAAACCCGTCCAGAGCGGAGAGCGTCAGGCTGCTGGATTGCAAGAGCCGGTCGATCGTGGGAACGAGCCACTTGGCATGACTGAGCCCTGTCTCTTCATTGGACTGACAGAGCACGGTTGTTCCATCAAGAATCGCCACACTTTGGCGCCTGGTGGCTGTCTCAACTGCCAGGAGCTTCACGGCTGCTTCTCCTTCCGTGACCATTCTCCCCAAAGACAACTCCTAACTCTTCTGGTTTCAGCTCCTGGTTCGGAATGATTTCATGAAACGTGACCTGAAGAGTCCCCTCGCCCTGGCCGTCTTGCGAAATGATCTTAAACGGCTTCAAGATCGTGTCGGCTCCCCCTGCCTTGACCGGCAAGCTGACCGGTCGAAAGTCCTCGAGCGTGATCGTCGTCTCGACCGCTCCTGTTTCCGTCAGCCGGTCCTCTTGCACGACTTCCAGTGACCGCCGGTCAAACCACAGGCGGCGTGTGGGTCGGCTGGTCCCTGAAAGGTCCCTCGCCGCGGATGAGAACACATAAAGACGATACCGGTCCCCCTCTTCAGTCAACAGGACCTCCTCACCCTCCGCGACGGAGGCGATCCCAACAGCCCCGCCCATGGCCAAGAGACTCAACTGCAAGGGGCGTCCTACCCGCTCCATCCGCTCCAGATCGCCGACCCGCCCGGTGACCACCGGCTGTCCCGGCAGGCGCAGTCTATAGAGATCGTCCGCCAGGGCAAAGTCAAAAAGCTGGCCGCCAACCTGGTTGAATCCCTTGAGCCGGAGCCCACCAGCACGGCGATAAAACATCGCCCCTTCGACTCGCTGCGCAAAGAAAATACCAGGCCCTTTGACCTGGGCCCGGAAGAGCCCCTTCATGGTCTGGATCGCCTCTTCCCGCTCCCGCAGCAATTGGACCAGTTGTTCCGCTGTGACTTCCTGTAACGGGAACTCTTCCTGCCTGGACAGACCAGCACAGCCGGAAAGAAAAAGGAGCGCACAGGACATAAGGTACCAGGCGCCGTTTTTATTGAAATACCGCATCCAGCGCCTCCCCGACCTCCCGCACCCCCACGACTTCCATCCCCTGAACTGGATCGAGCTTTGCCAGGTTTCGCTCCGGCAACAGACAGCGCCGGAACCCCATCTTGGCCGCCTCACGGATACGCAGCTCGGCCTGGCTGACCGCCCGCACCTCTCCGCCCAGCCCCACCTCGCCCAGCAGGACCGTCCGGTGATCCACCGGCCGCTCGCGCAGGCTGGAGGTCACCGCCGTGACAATACCCAGATCGATTGCCGGTTCGTCGATGCTGATCCCTCCCACGACATTCACATAGACATCCTGCCCTGAGAGATGCAGCCCGAACCGCTTTTCCATGACGGCGAGCAGCAGAGAAACCCGATTGAGTTCCACGCCGTTTGCCATCCGTTTGGGCAGGCTGTAGCCGGTAGCCGACACCAAGGCCTGCAGCTCGACCAGGATCGGCCGGGACCCTTCCAGGCTGGAGACAACCACCGAACCGGTACTCTTTTCCGGCCGCTCGGCGAGGAACAGCTCGGAGGGGTTGCTGACCTCGTCCAGCCCCGTATCCTTCATCTCAAAAACCCCGATCTCGTTCGTGGATCCGAATCTGTTTTTCACCGCACGCAGGATCCGATAGGCATGGCCCTTGTCTCCCTCAAAGTACAGAACCGTGTCCACGATATGCTCGAGGAGACGAGGGCCGGCGATGGCCCCCTCTTTCGTCACGTGACCGATGATGAAGACCGGCACCCCGCTCCGCTTCGCAAACCCCATGAGCTGACCTGCCACTTCCTGCACCTGGCTGAGACTGCCGGGGGCCGATGTCATCTGATCCGTGTAGACGGTTTGAATGGAATCCACGACCATGGCGGCGGGCTGCAGCTCTTGGACGGTCTTGAAGATCTCTTCGAGAGAAGTTTCGGCCAGGACATAGAGGCCGGCATCGTAGACCCCGAGTCTCTGCCCCCGCATCTTGATCTGGCGGGGCGACTCTTCCCCTGACACGTAGAGAACTTTGTCGTCTCCCAAGCCCAGCCTGGGCAAGGTCTGAAGGAGCAGCGTGGTCTTTCCAATGCCGGGGTCGCCTCCGATGAGAATTACCGAGCCGGGCACGACCCCGCCGCCCAGCACCCGGTCGAACTCACCAATGTCCGTCTTGAGGCGGTTCTCCCCCACCGCTTCGATCGCATCGATGGGGGTCGCCTTGGAAGCAGCCAGACGGGCCACCACCGGCCGTCCCTTTCCGGGAGCCGCAATCCGTTCTTCTTTGAGGCTATTCCAACTGCCGCAATCGGGGCACCGTCCCAGCCACCGGGGAGTCTGGTGGCCGCAGGCCTGGCAGAAAAAACTGGTCTTGGCTCGCACGGTCGGAGCCTCTTCCTCACTCAGAGCTGCACAGCCGAATAACAAGAAGTCTTCGCATCTTAAAGGAACGGGCTACAAAATACAAAGAGCCCTGCCTAGCCCGCATTATTCATGAACGCTTCTGCTGGGCACCCATTGCATTCCTGGAGCAATGGGTCCCCGGGATACGCCGCACCAGCCTGCACGCGGGGTTCGCAGCTTGCAGGCGGGCGGGCTCGCCGCTTCGATCCTCAACGTCCTGTTCAAGGACGCCTTGGACCCGCGCGGCTCCGCGCGCCCGTCTCGCAGGCGTCTGCGCGATTTCGCCACGAACCGCCATAAATAATGCGGGCTAGGACTGCAGCTTCTTGCGGACCTCTTTCCAGTCCTTGGCCACCTGGGCTTTGGGGGGCACGTCTTCATCCTTGGTCGTTGCGGGAAGAATCACGACCCCGATCCGAAGATCAACCAACGTCTCGGCAAACTCTCGCGTCCGCCCCACGCCGGCCTTGAGGTTGTCCCACCCTTCAGCTTTCATGCGATCGACCAGCTCAACCACGGGGGTTCGGCCGGGACGCACCGTTGCCAGCAGGCCGGCGGGAAAGCGATGGCTCCTGAGCCACTCCCGGGCCTCTTCCTCCATGCCCATCTCGTTTCGATCGGAGCGGGCCAGATAGATGACATTGAAATAGTAATCCGTGAGACGCTTGACTTCTTCGGCCGCATCGGGCGCCGGAGCCTGCTGTTCCTGACGCCCGATCTCAATCGGCAAGGAGGGAAACGGGATCAGAGGAGCCTTCGATCCCTCCGCCAGGGCGTCCATGTCCACCAGAAGAATGGGGCGCCGACGTTCCCAACAAGCCAGCGTCGCCCGAGCCTCGGCGCTTTCGACTCGCTTGGTGGACACCAGCTTGACCGTAATCGCGTGATTGCCTCGCATACGGGGGGCATGTTCGAGAAACGCCCGGCCGTCTCCCCCGGTCATAGCGGTGCCCGCTGGCCTGCCCGCGATCATGAACTCAAGCTGCTCGCCGCCCAGACCGGCTTGTCCCAGAAGGCCGCTGCGGACCAGCCGTGCCTCGATCCTCACCGGCCGACCGGGTACGGTCAACGCATCTTTCACCGAGAGGCGGCCGGCAAGTTGTTCGGTATGGCCGATACCGTTCCAGGCCGGCCAGGCACTCACCGTGAACCACAAGCCGCCCGCCCACAACAGGGTCCGGATGCTAACCACGACGAGCTGTTGAGCGTCCCTCCACATCCGACAATACCTCATCTAAAATGTCGAGCGCCACGTCGGCCTCCTTCCTGGTCACCATCAGCGGAGGCACGATCCGAATCACGTTCTGGCCGGCTCCGAGCAGGAGCAGCCCCTTGCGGAAGCATCGCTGGATGACCTCGTTCCGCTCCTGCACCGCCATCTCTTTCGTCTCCCGGTCGCGCACGCACTCCAGCCCGATCATCAGTCCTATGCCGCGGACATCTCCGATCAGCCGATGACGGGTTTTGAACTGCTCCAGTTCACGGCGCACATACTTCCCGACCGTCGCGGCATTGGCCACGAGCTTCTTCTCGAGCAGGTCGATCGTCGCCAACGCCGCCTCGCAGGCCACCGGATTACCGCCGAACGTATTGGCATGGGCCCCGGCTTGCCAGCTCATCACCTCGGCCGAGGCAACGGTCGCTCCCATCGGGAGGCCCGAGGCGATGCCCTTCCCGACCGCTAGAATGTCCGGCTCCACGCCCCAATGTTCGATGGCGAACATTTTGCCGGTCCGCCCCATGCCCGTCTGCACCTCATCCACGACATAGAGGATGCCGAACTCGCGAGCTAGGCTGGCCACCATCGGATGGAACTCCGGGGGTGGCACGATTACACCCCCTTCCCCCTGGATCGGCTCCACGACAATGGCCGCCACGTCTTCAGGCGGGACAAGGCTCTTGAAGTAGACATCCCGGATCACAGCGACGCAGTGCATCTTGCAGGAGGGGTAGGTTAGGCCATAGGGGCAGCGGTAGCAGTTGGCATAGGGCACATGGGTGACTCCGGGAATCAGCGGCGAGAAATGCCGGCGCTGAACGGCCTTGCTGCCTGTCAAGGACAGGGCGCCCATCGTTCGCCCGTGAAACGCGCCCTGAAACGCGATGGTCAGCGGCCGTCTGGTCCTGTGGCGGGCCAGCTTGAACGCCGCCTCCACGGCCTCGGTGCCGGAATTACCGAAGAAGGTGCGTTTGGGACCTTTGCCCGGCGTAATACGCCCCATCGCCTCCGCCAGCTTTACCTGGGCCGGATAATAGAAATCCGTTCCGGACATGTGAATAAACCGCGCCGCCTGGCTCCTGATCGCGTTCACCACCAGGGGATGGGCGTGGCCCGTCGCCACCACCGCGATCCCGGCCGTGAAGTCCAGGTACCGGTTGCCGTCCACATCTACCACCGTGCTCCCCCGCGCCTGTTCGACAACCAGCGGATAGATGCGTGTCGCGGACTGGGAGAGCGTCGCCTGGTCCCGACGGACCCAGGCCCTGGCCTTAGGACCTGGAGGAGAGGTGCGGATGAAGGGAACCTTGCGTATCGAGCGGCTTGGGGAAATGGAAGAGGAACGCTTACCTGCTGGTCGTCTGGCCACTATCATGCCTCCCTGGCGAGTGACCGTCGATCCGAGGACCGAGGCACGGACTATCGCCTCAGGACCATCACATGAGATCCATCACATTAATCCGTGTCCCCGTTTCGCGATGGAATAGGCATCGAAGGCCGAAACGATAGCCAGGCTCAGGTACAGCAGCTCGGCCGGCGGCCAGATGGATCGCGCAATGATCAGCAACGCCAAGCCGAAGGCAAGGACGGCATAGCCCCGTTTCTCACCCAAGTACAGATGCCCCATTCCTGCCACCAAGGAAAGCGAGGCGGCTCTCAGCCCGTGCCATGTCTTCTCGCGATTATCCACGGATTCGTCCTTCGTCGAATGTGACGCGTCGTGCACAAAGCCCTCCACGATAGACGCTTCACGTTTTAAACGCAGCCAGGACTTCCTCGACGTGTCCGTCCACTTTTACCTTGCGGAAGATCGCCTTCACGATGCCCTTTTCATCGATCACAAACGTGCTGCGCTCGATGCCCCAGTACTTCTTCCCGTACATGTTCTTTTCCTTGTAGACGCCGAAGGCCTTCGACACAGTCGCATCCTCGTCACACAGCAGAGGAAACGGAAGACGGTACTTGGCGATAAATTGTCGGTGTGCCTCCGGCCCGTCCAGACTGATGCCCAAAACCACCGCGCCCGCTTTTTGGAGACGCGCGATGGAATCTCGAAAATCACAGGCTTCTTTCGTACAGCCCGGCGTATTGTCCTTGGGATAGAAGTACAGCGCCACGCGCTTGCCCTTAAAGTTTTTCAGGTTCACGATCTTCCCTGTTTCGTCCGGCAAAGAAAACTCAGGGGCTTGTTTTCCCATCGACACCTCAGTTCCCATGGTCATCCTCCTCTCGGCAGCCATCATGGTACCCAGCTTTGACCGTTGCAAGCAAGCGGTCTCCATTTATCCTCCAATGACTAGTACGGGAGGACCGGGATGGGATGTACAGACGCGGCTGAACGCGTGGACTTTCGGTAGGCTCATGGACCGATGCCGAGGAATCGCTGGTTGGCTGGTGATCAAGGAGCCAAGGACAGAAGCCACCTAGGAACCATCGCCACGGGGCACCGGCTCAGCGCCCTTGCCCAATTCTGCCTACTTGAGAGCGCCCCTCATACTCTTTGATTTTCTTCTTATTGGTCGGCTCCGGATCGCTGTAGGGGCGTAAGGCGGGCGAGTCCCAGATCACTTTGTTGCCCGGTTCCAGATTGGCCGCTTCGATGAAATGCCCGCGTGCTTCATCCGTTTCCCCCAGGGCAAAGAGTGCCAGGCCCAGGTTGTAATGAGCCGCTCCGGACTGTGGCGCCCCGGCTACCGCCTGTGAAAAATGGGTCCTGGCGTCTTCGTAGAGACCGCTTTTATATTCTCTGGTCCCCTGGTCGGTTGCCTGGATGACCTGCTTGGTGGAAGCCAGGCTGACCGGCAAGGGCATGCGCGGCACCGGCTTTTCCGGCGCTGCACAGCCGGGCAGCCAGCACAAGAGGCAAGCGGTGAGCAATGTGGTGAAGGATTTCATGGCTTCCTCAAATCACAAATGAACGGTTCAATGACCCGGCTTCTTGCGCTTGCGAAGCTCTTCCTCAACCGTCTTGCGGTACAGCACCTCCCACTCCTGACTCCCCTCGGCAATCGGACGCGAATAAGAGGACAGTTTCGCTCGAACGGCCCGGTCAATGTCCTCCTCCTGAGCCAGCTCCGAGGCGAGCACCCGCTTGATCTCGCGGAGGGTATGGGCTTCATCACCTGTGAGCCTGGCCCCTGATCCCTTCTTCAAGCAGGCCAGAATAACGTGCGCCAGATGCGTGACTTTGTCGTCGCTGAGCAGCATCTTTCACTACCGTTATTCGTCATCCGTCACTCGTCAATCGGCCTGGAAAGCCTTTTCTTCCAGCTCACGACGAATAACGGATGACGAGTAACGTCTTAGAGCACAAGTCCGCGTTCTCGCACGAGCTTGCTCTTGATCATGGTGAACATTTTCTGATAATCCACGTGCCCCTTTACAATGTCCGCCTCGTAGGCTTTCATCAGATTGCGGATCTCCGCGTTCAGTCGATCCTCCACCAGCAACTCATCCATGATCGTCTGGTCGAGCGCTTCGACCAGCTTCTGCCCGGGGCCCTGCACCTCCAGATAGCCCTCGCCCTGCAGGCGAGCGACCAGCGAGGCGGCCATGTGGCTGACCCGTTCTTTCGACAACTTCATGGTATAGCCCGCGTTCCGTCCTCAATTTTTTCCACTCGAATTTTCGTTGCGTCCAGAGCCTGCCGCAGGACCGTGGCATCTCCCACGATGCGTCCGACGACATTCACGCGATCCGCCGGGACCGGATCAACTCCGAGGCTCATCGGCGTCCTGCCGAAAAAGATCGCCAGCACCTCTCCAGCGCCCCAGAAAGCCACGTCCCCCACCTTCACCTGCGTGGTGGCCGTTTCCCGATGGTCTTTCACACCGGAAATTTTGAAATAGAACTCTTCGCCCCAGGTGTTGATGGGAGCCTCAATCGGCAAGGCTGCGTAAACCGCATCGGCGGTCTTGGTCGCCTTCAACTCCGCTTCCAACCTCACTCCCCCCACCGAGATTCTGATCCGTCTGGTTCCGTTTCCCATCATCGGTTACTCTGGGCTCTCACTTTTCAGCCGGTTATGGCACAACTGGTTTCCACCTCGCCGGCGTCTTCGCGCAATCACAGCGGAATTTAGCTTGTTTACCGCTTGAAATCAAGGCTAGAATCCCTGTCGAATCGACTGGATCGGCGACGCGCACCTGGCGGTTCTATGATCGAAGCCACATTTGTGCTGCTCAAGGGCATCGGTGAATCGACAGAGCGGCGTCTCTGGGCGAGCGGGGTCGAGAACTGGCGCGCATTCCTGGGATGCGACCGGATTCCCGGCATTTCGCCCCTGCGGAAACAGGCCTACAACCGCGACCTCCTCGCCGCCATGCACCATCTGCAGGAAGGCCAGGCGCAACATTTCTCGCGCTGCCTGAAGCCTCGCGACCATTGGCGCCTGTTTGAGACATTTCGGTCGTCCACCGTCTTCCTGGACATCGAAACCACCGGCGATCCCGCCCCCCAGGGCGACGTCACCGTAGTGGGGCTCTATGCCAACGGCCGGATGACCAGTCTCGTGCTGGGCCAATCCTTGTCGACAGAGCGTTTACAACGAGAACTTGCTCACTACAATCTCGTCGTCACTTTTTTCGGGAGTGTCTTCGACCTGCCCTACCTGCGCGCGAAGTTTCCCGAGTTGGTTCTGGATTGTCCGCATTTTGACCTCTGCTTCGCAGCCAGGCGCCTTGGCCTCGGCGGAGGGCTCAAGCGGATCGAGTCGGAACTTGGTATCCACAGACAGGCCGACCTCCAGGGAATTGATGGATGGGAAGCGGTCAGGCTGTGGCAGCGGTGGCGTCGGGGACAGACAGAGGCGCTCGATCTCCTCCTGCGATACAACGACGCGGACACCAGAAACCTTGAGCCGCTGGCTGAGATTCTGTACAGCCGGCTGAGGGCCCATTGCCGATCAATGAACGGAGAGCTGTGAGCCAGGAAAACAGGGAACACGTCCCTGCCAGCCGCGTGGTCTGGCGGGGAACCGGGAAAACTCACAAGGGCCTCGTCCGATCGACCAATCAGGATGCCTTCGCCGCTCTGGACCAGTTCAACCTCTGGATCGTAGCCGATGGGATGGGCGGCCATGCGGGAGGGGATGTGGCCAGCCGCACGGCGGTGGAGACGCTTTCCTCCTGGGGACCTGCGATCGCCCAGCTAGACAAGACCGGCCACTTGAATGTTCCTCCTCAAGGGAAGCGCGCAAAGACCCTGCGCGACGCGATCCAGACGGCGAATGAGGCCATCCGCCAGCAAGCGCTGACTCAGCCTCAACTCGCAAACATGGGCACCACCCTGGTGGTCGTGCAGATTGCCCCCGGGCTTTCCGACGACGCATTTGCCTCAGCCATAATCGCCCATGTCGGCGACAGCCGTGCCTACTTGCTGCGCGAGCGTGTTTTGACCCAACTCACGCAGGACCATTCCTGGGTGGAGGAAAAGATCAAGCAGGGGGTGCTTTCGCCACAGGATGCGCTGGCCCACCCCTTGCGGAGTGTGTTGACCCGAGCCCTTGGGACCGAAGCAGCCGTTGAGCCGGATCTTTCCTCCTATCCGCTCCAACGAGGCGACCGGATCCTCCTCTGTACCGATGGGGTGACCAAGATGCTGAGCGACGGTGAGATCGCCGAAACGCTCCTCCGTGCCGGCCCTTCCGCTGAAGCTGCCTGCGACGCGCTCATTGCCGAAGCCAATCGACGGGGCGGTCAAGATAACTCCACGGTTCTCCTTGTACAGGCAGAACCGCTGTAGTTTCCCCCATCGGGAAGAAGACTGCTTTCTCAGGCTAGCCTGTACAAAATTGTACAGTCCTCTACCTCTCTGGTTCACGACTTATCAACAGGCATATCTACTTGAATTTCAATTTGAATTTATTATTGACTACCACTAGCGTCCGACAGGTTTCGTGGCCATCAGCTTCAACACAAGGCCTGGCGCGAGCTTCATGATGTCTCCCTGTGTGAACGATTTGAACGGCGAACGACGAATCGGGCAGGCGCCCCGGATATTACCGGGAGTGACCTCGCCCCCTTAAACGGGTCCAGATCCTATGGGAGGGTTGGGCCGAAAGGAGGGCTGCATGCCGCGTCTGCGTCACACCGTCGAACAGATTCTCGCGCCAAATGGCGTGAAGCCGAAGTCGCCCTGAGTAAGGGCACGGATGATGCTTCCCTTCCGGGCACCGGCCGAGGTGAGCCAGATTATCCTGTACCACCATGAGGCCTTCGACGGCTCCGGCTATCCGCACGGGCTGCAGGGAGAAGGCATCCCGCTGCTGGCGCGCATCGTGTCAATGGTCCAGACCTTCGACCACCTCGTCGCCGGCCGGCCGGCTCTCCCGGCGCTCTCGATGGAGGAAGCGGGCAAGCAGATCCGCCGCGAGGCCGGCACGCGTTATGACCCGATCCTCGCTGAACTCTTCTCCAGCCTGATCGGTGAGCGCAAGGTTCCATGTCCCCCCCCTTGGCGCTGGCGGCCAAGTCAGCGGCCATGCCACAATCCTGAGACCGGCGGGCGCCTTTCTCGCTTCAGCGCTCACGCTCGGCCTCCCCGATCATCTCTGCTGCAGTCTGACGCACGGCTTTCGTAATCGCCAGCCCTCCCAGCATGCGCGCGATTTCTTCTTCCCGACCGACTCGATCGAGCTTCCGCGCATGAGTGACCGTCCGCTTCTTCGCCACCGATTTCTCGATCGCAAAGTGCGTCCCAGCCTGAGAAGCAATTTGCGGGAGATGCGTAATGCAAAACACTTGATGGTAACGGCCCAGGGCCCGCAGCCTCCGCCCCATCACCGCCGCCACGGCTCCGCCGATACCTGCATCCACCTCGTCGAAAATCAAGACGGGCACGCGATCGGTTTCGGCCAGCACCGTCTTCATCGCCAGCATCACGCGCGACAACTCCCCTCCCGACACGACGCGAGCCAGCGGCAGAAGCGGCTCTCCCTGATTGGCCGAGAAGAGATACTCCACTCGATCTCGCCCGGTCGGCCCGAGGGCTTCGTCACCCTTTCCCGATATCACCGTGATGTTCAGCCTGGTGCGGTCCATGCGCAGGCCTATCAACTCTTCCTGGACCCTCGCGTCCATCTTAGCCGCAGCCTTGACCCGGCCGGCTGAGAGCTGTGTGGCCAGGGCTTCCACGCAGGCATACTCTCGAGAGACCAATTCACGCAACTCAGTCAGGTGCGCCTCGCTCGAGTCGAGCGCCTCGATCTCCCGTTTGAGCTCTTGCATTCGCGCCAGCATGGATGCTTCGCTCCCGCCGTATTTCTTTTTCAGCCGCAGCAGGTGGTCTAACCGCTCCTCAAGCCGAGCCAGCCGGGCTGGATCATGGTCCAACCCATCCCGATAAATCCGACAACGCTGCGCCAGCTCTCGTAACTGGACTGTAGCCCCCTCGCAGAGTTCCATCCATTCTCCTGCGCTCGGGTCGATGGTCCCCAGTTCACGCAGGCGATCGTGGACAGCCCCTAGATGGCTCAGCGCCGAGGCATCGGCTCCATAGACAAGCTCATAGGTCTCTTCGGCCAACTGGCCCAGCCGCTGGGCATGGCTCAACCGGCTGCGCTCAGCGATGAGACCCTCCTCCTCCCCGGGTCGAAGGTCTGCCTCCTCCAACTCCCGGTACTGAAAGCGGAGAAACTCCTCGCGCTCATTGCGCTCCGAGACCGTCCGGACGGCCTCCTCCAAGTCCCGCTGCCTGGCCTGCCACTGTTCGTACGCGGCGAGATAGGCCCGTCGCAGATCTTTGAGGTGTCCAAACGCATCCAGGGCATCGCACTGCGCCTGCGCGGAGAGGAGGGATTGCTGCTCATGCTGGCCGTGGATATCAATCAGCGTCCCGGCCAGGACCTGGACCAGGTTGAGCGGAGTGAGGTTGCCGTTCACGTAGGTGCGGTTGCGGCCGGTGCGCGAGAGGATGCGGCGGATGATGAGATCCGTCTCCTGCGGAGTCAGCAGACCCTGCTCACGGAGGCTGTCCGTCAAGGGACCGTTCGGAGGCAGTGAGAAGGACGCCTCCAACACCGCTTCATCGGCATCGGACCTGATCTGGTCCGCCGAGGCGCGTCCCCCCACCAGCAGGGCAATGGCATCCACCAGGATAGATTTGCCGGCGCCGGTCTCGCCGGTCAGAACCTGGAACCCGTCCGTGAATTCAAGGCTCAGGTGATCGATGACCGCGAAGTTGGAAATGCGCAGCTCGGTGAGCACGTTAGAAGAAATGATGAATGCGCGAGACCCATTGCATTCCGGGAGCAATGGGTGCCCCCGAACGCTGAATGAAGAACGAACGTCTCAGCCTTCCCCATTCAGCATTCATCACTCAGCGTTCATCATTGTTTTTCAGGCGGTGGGGGAAGGCTGGGTCAACAGGGAATCGATCACTTCTTTGAATTGGCGCTTGGGCCTGGCACCGACAAGTTTTTCTACCACCTGGCCGTTCTTGAAAAACAGGATGGTCGGAATGCTCATCACCTGATACCGACCGGCGATTTCCGGATTCTCATCCGTATTCAGCTTCATGACGCGGAGCTTGCCTGCGTATTCCGTCGCCAACTCTTCCACGATGGGCGCCACCATCTGGCAAGGCCCGCACCAAACGGCCCAAAAATCCACCATCACGAGACCCAGCGCCTTCATCACTTCGACATCCCAACTGCTCTCTTCCACTTTTACAGCCTGTCCACCCACAGGATTGCCTCCATACCAACCTTCGGTTGAACCGCCATACCAAACTTCGTTTAAACCGCCCCCTTCGATCACATGGGGACGGAGAGGTCTTTTGCCACTAGTGCGCCTCGATCAAATCGCAGCGGATAGTTACTTTGCCTCCAGCAGACTGAGATTCTTCGGTTGAATCTCCTTAACAGCAAGATCGGACCATCCGCTCGAAAAGCGCGGTCATCGTATCCTACCCTCCGTGAAACTGTCAACCGGCCGAGGAGCCGCGTTCTGTTCACAGCCTGCTCACTTACCAGCCCCATTCACCCGGCACTCCCTCCCACCAGCCATCCGGCTTGGCTTTCCGCCAAGCAGCCTGCTGCACCCACAGACGTTCGGCAGCGGCTTTGTCCAGCTTGGTCGCCATAGCGGCGCTGATGTCAGCCTGTCGCTGGACGCTTCCCTGGAGGATTTCTTTGGCAATCCTCGCCAAGACATCCGGCGGGTCTGTCAGATCCTGTGGGCCTCCGGTCGCCAGGTTGAGGTACAGGTGCTCGACCGCCACCCACCGATCGGCCTTCGCCAGCGAGTCCAAATAGCCGTCGATGGCATGGTACACGTAGGTCAGGTACACATAGCTCTCAACAGACGGGGCTTCATTCACCTCCCGCTGGGAGGCCTCGAGCGCGCGCCGGTAGTCCCCGGCAGCCAAGTACACCTTGGCCCGCTTGAGGTGATCGCGCGCCTTCTCGGAAGAAGCCTGCGCCGGGCCGGCCGGCAGCAGGGAAAAGCCGAACAAAATGACCGCCAGTGCCAGCGCGTGGCAACAGTGTCTGCGGAATCGGCTCATGGAGCACCTCCATACCAAGCTTGCTTGAACCCAGGCACCCGCTGCATTCTGCAGAGCAACGGACGCCCAACGGGTGAAACGATCAAAGGCGGGCGGAGAAACGTTTTGCCCCAGTGACCCTCACACGCCACTACCTGGCCGTGCCCGGTGCGGCCTGAGTCGCTGTAGCTGAGGTGGATGTGCGTCTGGTAGGCGACGTCGGCCAGGGCAGGCCCTTCTCGTCTTTCAACAGAGGATTCAAGATTTTCTTCATCAATTCGGTCCCGTCAGCCTCGGTAAACCCTATGCCCGTTAAACTGACCAGGAAGTTGACCTGCGTCCGGTCGGGGAACTTGATGTAATAAAGCCCAAACGACCAGCACCGGCACGGATTCTGATACACGCCGACGAGGTCCGTTTCAGAACTCGTGCCGCTTTTCACGTCGTAGTAGGATCGTCCGCCGATGGTGATCCCATAGGGAAGCCGCACCGCTCCCGTCGCGGTCGCGAACTGGACCGTCTCGGTCGGGGCAAAGACTTCGTTGAAGGAAATCGGATTCCAAATGTCGCCGCGCCGCACGCGGTTTCCGTCCTTCGTGAACCGTTGCCCCACTTCGATGTACCATTGGTCCTTCCGCTGGTACCGAACATCCGTATTCCACTGACTAAAATTGCCGCGATAGGGATCAAAAAAGGCATCGACCGTGAGCGACAGCGGGTCCTTGCCGGGAACCACCCCGACCGTGTCACCGACGACCGCACGAACCCAGAGATCGGAAAATTTCTTGCCCTGAACCGCCGTCATCGTCGGCTGGAGCTTCTGGGTCGTGCCGCCGAACAGGGTACTGGGAGTAAAGGACCGGGCCTGGGTCTGGACGCTGCCTGGGTGGTAACTCTGGGCCAGGGTCAGGTCCAGCCAGTTGCGTGCCGCCCCCTGCCCGCCCAGCTCCAGCAGGCGGCTCCTGACCGAGTAGGTCACCAGGTTTTTCTTGGTCAGGTCATCCACCGCATCGACTTGCACAATCTGCGACTGGTCGGTGGGTGGGACATACTCGTAGATCACGTCCGGCTCGATGGTATGGAGCAGGCGCCCGCCTCCTTCCCGGTTGAACTGGCGGGTCAAGCGAGAGGTCGCATCCAGGCTGGCCCAGAAGGTTCCTCGATGCACGGGCTTGTCCGTGCTCACCCCACGGGAATAGGCAACCTCCCTCAAGTTCAGGCGCGGGGTCAGGCCGACCACGTGACCGATATCCAGTACATCTGTGGAGAAGGTCGGCATCAGGTCCACTCGGCTGAGTCCAAATTCCTTCTCCCTCGTGAAGTAGACGAAGGTCGATTCCATGCCGGCCAACACCGGACCGCCGAAGGGTGCGACGTTGACCAGATTGTGTCCGATCTCCGGAAGACGTTGAAAAGTGTTCTTTCCTCCCACACCGAGTGGTTGGAGGTACTGCGCCAGCAGGTAGAGGTTGCCGCCCGCGAACCGCTGATTGATATTGAAATCGGATTCCTGGCTGGGCGACGCACGCAGCGCACCGGAGTTGCTGAGGTTGTTGTAGTAGGTCCGGTCGCTCAAGAGATTGGCCTTGACACGGATCGAGAGATCGGGTGTGACTTCCTGCGTATGGGAGCTGATCAACAGCGCGCGGTTGGTGTGCGTCACGTTGTCTTTGATAAAGGTGGCCAGCCACTGACCCTTCGAATGGCGGTCCAGAATATAGCGATACGCCAAGTCGCCTCCATATCCCCGTTGGCTCAGATAATCCGGTGTGATCATGACATCCTGGCTCGGCGTCACCGCCCAGAAGAACGCCTGCCGGTAGTGGGCCCCGAACTTGGTGTCATACCCGTAATCCGGGAACAAGAACCCCGTTTTCCTCGCCGTCTGGATGGGGTAGGCGATGGAGGGCAGCGGCACCAGCGGGAAATCGTTCACGCAAAACCACAGGTCTTTGGCATAGAGGCGCTCGCCTGCCTTGAGATCCATATCCTTGAACGTGAAACGCCAGGCCGGGATCTCTCCTTGCTTCGCATCGCAGTTGGTAAACGAGCCTTCCTTGGCTCGGAAGTGATCCTCAGAAAACCGCTGGATCAGTCGCCCCGTCACCAAGGTGTTCGACTCTTTCATATAGAGAGTCCCGTTGGCGACCAGCCCCGCGTCGGTATTGACGTCCAGCTCAAAGCGATCGGCCCAGAGATCCGACGTAGGATCCTTCAGGTGGGCCTGGCCGGTCGCAACCAGGGTGCCGGACAGCATGAACAGCGTGACCTTGTCCGCCGTCAGCCGCAGCGGTCCTTGCACCACCACGACTGAGCCGGTCGCCTCATAGACCTCGGTGGTCTTGAGATACTCGATATGGTCCGCCGTCAACTCGATCGGCTGGGACGAGGCGGAAGCCGAGAGGGTTTTTTTAGGCACGGACTTTGGGGGCTCGGCCGGTTTCGTTTCAGTCGGAGCGGAAAGGGCCGGGGAGAGAGACGTCGCGAAACAGAGGAAGAGGACGACCGGCCATCGGAGCTGAGACAGGCGATCTACCGACCAGCGGCGACGGCCCATCTCAACCCCTGATGGGAGACAGTCCGCACCCGCGCAGGAGAGCCTTCATTTCACCCACCAGCACTAGGGAGCCGGTCACGCAGATCAGATCCTCGGAGGACGCCAGCCGCCTGGCCAGAGCCAGTGCCTCGGCTGGATGAGGCACGGTCTGCGCGAAGCCGGCTTTCTCGTCCAACGCGGCCGCCAGTTCCTCCACGGAGGCGGCGCGTGGGATCGATGCCTGTGTCAACACCAGATCATCAGCCAGCGGCAGGAGCAGTCGTAAGAACTCCGCGCGGTCCTTATCCCGCATCATGCCGACGACAAGAATGACGCGGGAGACCGGATGGGCCTGGCGATACGACGCAAGATAGGCAGCCACAGCCTCGGCCGCCGCGGGATTATGAGCCCCGTCCAGCAACAGCGTCGGGTGCCGCTCGACCACCTCCAGCCGGCCGGCCCACTGAGTGGCCAGGAGGCCGCCTCGGATCGCCTGCTCGGAAGCCGGCAATCCCAGATCGGAAGCCAGCTCTAAGACAGCCAGTGCGCAAGCGGCGTTGTCGAGCTGGTGAAGGCCGGCCAGCGGGGAGGACAGGTCGCGATAGGGCCGCCGCAACCCTTCATAGTTGAACCCCGCCAGGGGGTCGCCGACGGCCCGGAAGTCACGGGCCAACCGGAAGACCGGCGCGCCGCGGTCCGCCGCAACGTGTTCGACGACCTCGGCCGCCTCCGCAGACAGGCGTCCGGCGACGACTGGTACACCGCGCTTGATGATGCCGGCCTTTTCAAACGCGATCGCGCCGACGCTGTCGCCGAGGTGGTCCTGATGGTCCAGCGCGACGTTCGTAATCACCGACAGCATCGGCCGCACTGTATTCGTCGCGTCAAAGCGTCCCCCCAGCCCCACCTCGATGACCGCCACGTCCACCTTGGTTTCGGCAAAATACTGAAAGGCCAACGCAGTGGTGAATTCAAAAAACGTCGGAAGGATCTCCTGCCCCATCGTATCGTGCAGAGTAGTGCGCAGGCGCTCCGTAAGCTGGACCACCGAATCGTCCGGGATCGGATCGCCGTTGATCTGGATCCGCTCTCGAAAATCGACCAGATGCGGGGACGTGTACAGCCCGACCCGGTAGCCGGCCGACTGCAGCATCGCGGCCGCCATCGCAGCCGTGGAGCCCTTGCCGTTCGTCCCCCCGATGTGGATGGTGCGGTAACAGTCCTGCGGATTCCCCAGCCGACCGAGCAGCGTCTGAATGGGTTCCAGGCCCAGCTTGACCCCGTGTTTCTGGAGACCCTGCAGGAATTCCAAAGCAGCTGGATAGAACATGGGTCAGGCCGCACGCCGGCGGCGGTCACAAGTGGTTGAGGAGCGTGCTCAAGGTCTCCTTGAGGCGCTTGCGCTCCACGATCATGTCGATCATGCCGTGGTCCAGCAGGAACTCGGCCCGCTGAAACTCGTCCGGCAGTTGCTGCTTGATCGTTTGCTCGATCACGCGGGGCCCTGCGAAACCGATCAGCGCCTTGGGCTCCGCAATGACTACGTCTCCCAGCATGGCCATGCTGGCCGTGACCCCGCCGAACGTTGGGTCGGCCAGAATACAGATGAACGGTACCCGCGCCTCCCCCAGTCGGGCGACCGAGGCGGACGTCCTGGCCATCTGCATCAGCGACAGGATGCCTTCCTGCATCCGAGCTCCGCCGGAAGCCGTGACCAGCACGAACGGGATCTTGGCAGCCAGGGCGCGCTCGGCCGCGCGGCAGAGCTTCTCGCCTACCACGGAGCCCATACTGCCCCCCATAAAGCTGAAATCAAAGACTCCCAGCACGATCCGGCGGCCATTGACAGCCGCTTCGCCGATCACGATGGCGTCTTTCCGCCCCGTCCGCTCCTGCTGAGCCTTCAAGCGATCTCGGTAGGAGCGGGTGTCGGTGAAAGACAAGGGATCCCGCGCCTCCACCTCCGCATCCCATTCTCGGAAGGTTCCCAGGTCCGCCAAGAGAGCAATCCGCTCCGTGACCGAAATGGGGAAATGGTAATCGCACTTGGGGCAGACCTTGTTGTTGCGGTCCACTTCCTTGCGGTAGACGATCTCCCGGCAATGGCTGCACTTGAGCCACATGCCCTCGACCATCTTTGAACGCTTGGTGCTTTCTGAGCCTACGGACGATTCCTTCTTGAACCAGGCCATGTCTTCAGAATTGAGTGCTTGGGTGATCTGGTGATTGGGTGATTAAGCGGACAGCTCGATGGAGCCCTCTTGCAATCACAAAATCTCAATCACAAAATCGCTAAATGTGAATTTCCTGCCCTTCTTCCAGAACGGTCAAGTGAGGAATCTTCAAGCGAGCGAGTTGCTGCTGGATGTTCTGTCGAAACCGAGGTTTGAGGTGGTACACATAGACCGGCAGATCAGGCCGGCCGATCTTCTGGAACTCACGCCCGAACAAGGCCGGTGTCAGGTGCTTGCTTGCCCGGGCCAGATCCTCCATTTCATCCGGGAAGGAGGTCTCGATGAAGGCCGCCTTGAGCGACGGCTCGCGCGCCGCCACCCGCCAGATTTCCTCGGTCGTGAAGGTATCTCCGCTATACAGGACAGACGCGGAGCCTTCGCGAATCAAAAACCCCACGGTCGGCACCAGATGGTTCACGGGGATTGGGAGCACCCGCAGGCCGGAGATCTCCGCCTCCTTACCGATGTCCAGAGGCTGCAGTGAGAACACGGGGTTCTGCGGATTGGGCAACTGCAGAAAGTCCGGATAGACCTGATCGTTAAAAATATGCTGCTTCAGCCCGCCCAGCACTTCCGGAGTCCCGGTCAATACAACGGGGGCGACCGTGTCGTCCACCAGGTTGTCCGCCAGCATCGGCAGCCCTTTGATGTGGTCGAAGTGCAGGTGCGTGAGCAGGACGTGCCGAATCCGCTTCTGCTCCGCCAGATGCAGCGCGGCCCCGATGGTTCCTGCGTCCACCATCACGGTCTCGTTGACGAGGAACCCGCAGGTTCGACATTGATAGGGCCCCTGGGCCCCGCCGATGAGCGAATCGGACCCGTGGCACCCCAAAACCCGGATCTTCACCTAATTCTTTCCACCGCTTTTTTATATTGTCATCATTTCAAGCCATTCCGCCTTCGAAAAGCGGGGGCAGAATAGCACATTTCTTCGAGATTTGGCATGAAGAATCAAGAAATCAGCAGCCCCGGCTGTTGCGCAGACGGCGCGCGCCGCTTCGCCGCTGAAAAAGACGCGCGGACGTTAAAAAAGTCCTTCGCCGAGGCCGATACGAACCATCATGGCCAGCCCCAAACCAATGCTCCCCAGGCTTGCCAGTCCTTGCACCGTCAGTTGAGCGTGCCGTCCGAGCGAAGCGGAAAAGACCAACGGAAAACTGATCGCCATCCCGACCGCAACCATCCCGACGATCGAGCCCAGCCCAAAGACCAGGATGTAGGCCGCGCCCTCCCAGGCGGTCCGGACCGAGGAGAGAACCACGAACATCAACGCGGCCGAGCCGGCCAGCCCGTGCACCATGCCGACCACCAACGGCTTCACGGATACCTGGAGCCAGTGGGGATGCGCATGGCCAGCCTGCCGGCTGTGGCTGTGGAAATGCAGGTGTGTGGCGCCGCCGTGCTGGTGGGCATGGACGTGCCAGCGTTCCCGCATCAGCGTCACGGCCAAGGACACGCCCAGCACAACCAGCATCCCGCCCACACCGAACTCGATCGCCTGGGCTACCCGTTCAGGAATGGTCATCTGCAGCCCGATCACGGCCAGCCCCACCAGCAGCAGCATCACCGTATGGCCGAGCCCCCAGCAGAAGCCGATCAACCCGGAAGCGCGCAGGGTGGGACGATCTGAAAGGATGGTGGACACAGCCGCCAGGTGATCCGCATCGAGCGCGTGGCGGGCGCCCAGCAGAAACCCCAGCCCCAAGAAGGTCATGTAGTGGAGGTCCAGCAGGCTCCTCATCCTCCCCGGGCATGCATTTCAAGGTGAGGGTCCTGGCGAAGCCGGTCAATGTCGATCAACTGCGCTTCGCGGGTGCCGACCCGCTCGAACGCTTTCCGTTCCTCCGCCCCGCGATCCCTGCGCGCTTCCCACCCGGACCGGATAAGGGTTTTGATCTCCTCCCGCGAGGCGCCGGCACGGAGCGGTTGCCGAAGGTCGATCCCTTCCTTGGCGTAAAGGCACAGGTACCACATGCCGTCGGCCGTGAGCCGGCTCCGGTCGCAGGTCGAACAGAAGGGGGTGGTCGTCGAGGGGATGATCCCGAATGTCGTGCCGTCCGGAAGCAGGAACCGCTGCGCCGGTGCGGAACTTTCTTCTCGTACCGGCTCGATCCGCCCGTACCGCCGACCCAGCCGGTCGAGCATCTCGGCCCGGGAGCACACTTGATTCAATGACCAGTCCGTCGCCCCTCCCACGTCCATATATTCGATAAACCGGACTTCGGCCTCCACCCGCTTCCCGTACTCAATCAGATCCACCAGCTCGTCGTCGTTGTAACCTCGGATCACGACGGTATCCAGCTTCAGCCCCTTGAACCCCACTCGCAGCACCGCCTCGATCCCGTTGAGCACCTGCTCCAGGGTGTCGCGCTTCGTCAAGGCCTTAAAGCGATCGGGCTTGAGGGTGTCCAGGCTGACGGTCACCCGGTGCAAGCCGGCGTCGTAGAACGCCTCCGCCTCGGCCTCCATCAGAACCCCGTTGGTCGTCAGCGCAAGTTCCGTCAGCGAGGTGTTGCGCCGCAGCAGCTTGATCAAGGTCGGCAGGTCACGGCGCAGGAGAGGCTCCCCGCCGGTCAAGCGGACTTTGTCCACCCCCAGCTCGGTGAACAGCCCTGTCAGGGTGGTCATTTCTTCAAAGGTGAGGAGGGTCTCGCGCGGCAACCAGGCGTAGGTGTCCTCCGGCATGCAATATTTACAGCGGAGGTTGCACCGGTCCGTCACGGAAAGCCGCAAGCTCTTCAGCGGTCGCCCGAAGGTATCGACGATCACGGATGCTCCTCCACCCAGACCTCCCCTTCCGGGGTCTGTTCCAGCTTCCAGATCGGGGTGATTTGCTTCAACTCATCGATGCACCATTTACAGGCCCGGAAGGCCTCCGCCCGATGCTCCGCACCGACCACGATCAACACGATGTTCTCGCCGATCCCGATCTCGCCATATCGGTGGAGGATCAGCACTTCGAGTACGTCGAAGTCCTTCAGCGCCCGCTCACGGATTTCCCGCAGCTTCTTCTGCGCCATTCCCTCATAGTACTCGAAGGTGATGGAGCTGACATCCCGCCCCTTGGACCGGTCCCGCGCCGTTCCCAGAAAGATCGAAATCCCGCCGATGCGCGTAGACCGCCGGCGGACGCGGTCGATCTCTGCATCGACCGAAAAGTTCTCCCGCTGGACCCGCACCAGCATCGCCTCATCCGAACCGGGAGATCCATTGCCGTGACGCTCGTGCCCCGCCCCGCCGGCGAAGGGAGGCAGCAGCGCCACTTCATCGCCGTCCTTGATCTCTGTCTCCTCGTGGGCGATGTCCTGGTTCACCGACACAAGGACTTTTTTCTTCTGGATCAATTCGCCGATCTGAGGGTGCTCGGCCTCCAGCACAGCCACCAGGTCCCTGACCCGCCGGCCTCCACCGAGTGAAAGGGAGAGATCCGCCTGATTATCGGCCAGTGTTTTCAGCAGCCCGAACAGCTTGACGGTAATCATCCTCGATCCCTAAGCGGGTCAGCGTTCAGTTCTCGTATACGTTCCCGACTTCCCGCCGGATTTAGACAGCAGGTACACGTCGCTGAAACTGATGCCTTTGTCCACAGCCTTGCACATGTCATAAATGGCCAGGGCCGCGACCGAGACAGCAGTCATAGCCTCCATCTCGACACCCGTGGGGCCGGTGGTCTTGGCGGTCGCCGTGATCGTAATGGAGCAGCGGCCCTGCTTGTCCGGCTGGGGTTCTTCCTTGAAACCGACATCCACGCTGGTGAGCAGGACCGGATGGCACATGGGGACCAGGTCCGGAGTCCGCTTGGCGCCCATCACCCCGGCCACTTGTGCAACGGCCAGCACGTCCCCCTTGGCGATTTTCCCCCGCTGGATTTTCTCCAAGGTCTCCGGCAGCATGAAGACCCTGGCCTGGGCTTGGGCCACCCGCTCGGTCGAGGCTTTGCTGGAGACATCCACCATCCGGGCCCGCCCGGACTCGTTGAAGTGCGTGAACTCCGCCATTTTTCTTGCTAAATCCAAGTTTTCAGCGAGGCTCAACTGGGCAATCGATTATAGGTTTGGCGGCGGATGCTAGTCAAGCACCGTTCTTGACTCTACCTGCGAGCATCAACGAGAATGCCCGTATGGCTGATCGGGTGGTCATCGAACGCTTGGAATTTCAAGGTCATTGCGGCGTGACGCAGGAAGAGCGGCAAGTGCCGCAGCCGATCGCCGTCGATCTGGCTCTGGACTATCCCCCCGCCGCTCTGACCGCGGCCGCCGCCACAGATCGTCTGGCTGAGGCGGTGGACTATGCCAAGGTGGCCGAGCGTATCATCGAGATCGGGACCCAGCAGGAATTTTCCCTCCTGGAGACTCTGGCCGAACGGTTGATCGGGGTCATCATGGCTGAATTCCCCATCACAGGGCTTACGCTCTGGGTCCGCAAGGTTGCGCCTCCCCTCAAGTACATCCAGGGATCAGTCGGCGTGAGACTGGAGCGGACACGGACTTTGACGACGGCCGATCCAGCCCCCGCCCGATTTCTGCAAGAGCAACTCCATGTCCTCCCCAGAGGCAGGGCTCTGGATGTGGCGACAGGGCAGGGGCGAAACGCGCTGTATTTAGCATCGCTCGGCTATGCCGTCGAGGGAATGGACCGGGACGAGCAAGCCTTGGCCACGCTGGCTGCCAGGGCCAAGGAGCGGAACTTGACCAACATCACCCTTCGGCAAGTGGACTTGGAGGCAGATTCCAGCCGGTCTCCGGGCCTGCCGACGGAGCGATACGACCTCGTCCTCGTGTTTTTTTATCTCTACCGCCCGCTCTTCCCCGCGCTGCTGCATACCCTCAAGCCGGGCGGCATGTTGCTGTATGAGACCTTCTTAATCGACAACCACCTACGCCACCACCATCCGCGCCGGAAAGAATTCTGCCTGGCGCACAATGAGCTCCTGCACCTCGCCCAAGGTCTGCGGGTTCTGCACTATGACGAAGGAACGCATGATGAAGGCATCAACGCAGGCTGTGAGATGAACCCGGCCTTCACCGCCCGCCTCCTGGCAGTGCGTGAACCGTGATGGGTGACACGTGACGTGTAGAATTCTGAGGCACAATCTTTCCGCCGCAACTCATCACTTATCACCCATCACTCATCATTGATGCTATGTCCCGAATCGACCTTCACCTCCACACGACCCACTCGGACGGAAGCCTGCCGCCCGCGGGGGTCCTGGCCTTGGCCAAGCAGGCTGGCGTCAGTGCCTTGGCGATCACCGACCACGACATCGTGGACGGGATTCCGGAGGCCATCAAGATCGGCGCCGACCTGGGCATTGAAGTCATCCCCGGCATCGAAATCAGCTCCCGTTGGGGTGATGCCGAGCTGCACATCCTGGGTTATTTTTTGGATTGGAAGGACCAGGCGCTGAACCGGCGTTTGGAACAAGTGCGGACCGGCCGCCACCGCCGCAACCCGCAGATCATCGAAAAACTGAACGCCTTGGGTCTGGCCCTCACCTACCAGGAGGTCCAGGAGTTGGCCGGCACAGAGTCAGTCGGCCGTCCGCACATTGCGCGGGTTCTGATGCAGAAAGGCTACGTCCAATCCGCTAAGGAAGCCTTCGACCGCTACCTGGCCGAGGGAGCGGCAGCCTACGTCCCCCGGGAACTGCCCGACCCGGCCGAAGCCATTGCTTGGCTCAGGGCCGCCCGAGGCATTCCCGTCTTAGCCCATCCGGTCTGGGCCAAACAGGATGAGGCAGGGCTGCTGAAGCTTTGTGAGAAGCTCAAGAGCGAGGGGCTCATGGGCATCGAAGTGCATTACAGCACCCACAAACCGCAACAGACGAAGGATTACCTCAACATCGCCACGCGACTGGACCTGCTCGTCACCGGCGGGAGCGACTTTCACGGGGTCACGAAGCCGGACATCGAGGTAGGCATCGGCCGAGGCGGGCTCAAGGTCCCTTCCAAGCTCCTGGAGCCGCTCAGAAAGGCTGCGACCACGAGCTAGCAGCCATCTTCCTGTGGGTCGAGAGGCGAAGCAGACCCGGCTGCTATTTTCCTGTGGTATGATGATAAACAGGTGGATGAGAGGGAGTCCCTTCACACGGAGGGCTTGGCCATGAGAACGCTCATGCTGGGGATATGCGTCGGAATATTGCTGGCGGGAGGGTCAGGCTGGGCCGGCGAAATGGCGATCCTACAGGGAGACGACGGAAGCCACGGCACCCTCTACGACTTCGGCGCCATCAAGCTCTACAACGACTCGCAGGGCACCACCGGTACGATCTACGACTTCGGAAACATCCAACGATACCAGTTCAACAACCCTTCAGGACAAAACCAGTCCGGCACGATCTACCGCTTCGGCTCGCCCCAGGTCGGCCCGACGATCCCGGCCCCGCAGAATACGCCGGTCACGCCGCTGTTTCCGATGCTGCCCAACACCGGCGTGATCCAGCCGGCGCCGGGCACTCCATATACGGGCCTCGGCAATTCCATGACTGGGTTTGGCGGCGGTGGTGCAGGCGGGATGGGAATCGGCAGGGGTCGCTAAGACCGTTCTGGCGGGTCAGTTCTCCGGCGCTTCCACGATGTGGTTCTCGAACCTGGTGCAGCCTTCGGCCAGCAGCCGGTTCGTGAGCATCTCCCCCGGCCATTCGATCGGCAAATCCGCGGTGAAGACCCAGACATCCGGCGAGGTCCAGACCGGGCCGTAGTCTTCCGGCAATTTCGGATCGAACAGGTCCGTCCAGACCGGCATGTAGACCCCGTTGCCGCACTGGGTATGCAGGTGCACGATGGTCCTCGTCCGGACGGTCGGCTCGAGCTCGCGCCACACGGCTACGGTTTCATCCGCCAACCGATGGAGCCGCACGGCGTTTTGGGCGTCGAACATCGCATAGGCGGCAAAGACCGGCGCCTCAATCATCTGCGGCGCCGGCGCCAATTCTCCGCATTGAGCGACCAGTCCGGCCAGGATAGCCTGCCGATCGCCATCCTCCAACGATTCCGGCAATCCCGGATCGGGCGACCCGATCAGCTCGAACATCAAATACGCGGTGGACTCGACCGGCGGATGCAGGCGGGCAGCCATGGATTGCCGGCGCTGAGAATCGGCCAGCGCGGAAATATGCTCGTGCAAGCCATTGAGGGTCAAGAGCTCCAGGGTCGCGTCCGTGAGCAGCCGAGGCTCCACCATCACGACGGTGCCGGCCGGCAACTGCAGATGCTTGTGGAGCAGGTCCGCGGTGGCAACCGGATCGATCTTCAGCCCCAGCGGCAGGCGGAGGTTGGCCTGGAGCGGCAACTCCAACGCGGCCATGATCGCATAGGTGGGCTTCTCGTCCGGCTCCCCTTCCATCACAACCGAGCAGGCGGCCTCGGCCAGCAGATCGAAGAGCCACTCGGCCATCTCCTCGTCCAACGCAGCCAACACCGTCAGCAGGTCCTGCTCGCGATCCTGTTCCAGGAAGGCCTGCAGCGTATCCACCGCCGCGTCGGCGTCCCCATGGTCATGGCGGCGCGCGTTGATGAGGTGAATGAGGTCGCGCGTCAAGGGATCAGGCCTGGTCCAGCTAAACATGTGCCCCTCCGTACCAAGCTTGCTTGAACCGCTCACTTCGACCGTTCGACCCTGAGGCTCTCGACCCCTCGACCTCGCTCGGGGTCGAGCCTGAGCGGGGTCGAAGGCTCGACGGGTCAAATGTGAGCGGATAAGCACTTTGCCACCAGTAGGCTGAGATTCTTTGGCTGAATCTTCTCCATACCGCTTGCAGGCTCGGCATCGCTGTCCTCAGGAACGCCATGCGGTTCCCCCTCTTGATCGGCACCCACACTCGCGCCGCACACCCATGTTGCCAAAGTTCCGCCCAGGAGGCAAGCCCCACCCGATCATTCCCCGATCACTTTAATCAGCACGCGTTTCTTGCGCCGGCCATCGAATTCCCCGTAGAAGATTTGCTCCCAAGGACCGAAGTCCAGTTTTCCGTTGGTGACGGCGACGATGACTTCGCGGCCCATGAGTTGCCGCTTGATGTGGGCATCACCGTTGTCCTCGCCGGTCTCGTTGTGCCGGTAGGCGCCGCCTTGGGGCACCAAACCCTCCAGAAAGTCGTCGTAGTCTATCAGCAAGCCCGCCTCGTCGTCGTTGATGTAGACGCTGGCTGTGATGTGCATGGCGTTGACGAGCGCGAGCCCTTCCTGAATGCCGCTCTTCTTGACCGCCGCTTCGACGTGCGCGGTAATGTTGAGATAGGCGCGTCGCGTCTTGGTCTCGAACCAAAGTTCCTCGCGGTAGGACTTCATCGGTGCCGTAAAGCTATGAATGCGCGAGACGAGTAATGGTTAGCATTCTGCTCCAGGTCGTTGGACGGTTGCAAGATAGCGTGGTCAGCGCGCCGGGCGCCCGTACGTGCGTCCGATGGTACATCGGCAGACTTTGACATATAATACAACCTGCCCTCTAAGGAGATTCGTCCTCGGGGGTCTCTTGGGAAAGGATCGTCATGCGCCACCGTCAGCAGCCAGCCGCTCGTCTTTCTGCCAACGCGCTGACCGTGCTGCGACGTCGCTACCTGGCCAAGAACGACGCGGGCCATCCGGTGGAGGATCCCTCCCACCTGTTCCGGCGCGTGGCCGGGAATATCGCGCAGGCGGAACACCTGTACCGTAAAGCCGGGCCCGACGGCAAGAAACAGGTCACCCGCATGACCGAGGTCTTCTATCGACTGATGAGCCGCCTGGATTTCCTCCCCAATTCCCCGACCCTCATGAACGCCGGCCGCGAGCTCCAGCAACTCTCCGCCTGTTTCGTGCTGCCGGTGGAAGACTCTCTGGAATCCATTTTCGAAGAGGTCAAACACCAGGCCCTCATCCATCAATCCGGCGGCGGGACCGGCTTCTCCTTCAGCCATCTCCGCCCCAAACACGACCGGGTTTCCACGACCAGCGGCGTCGCCTCCGGCCCGGTTTCCTTCATGCGCGTCTTCAATATGGCCACCGAGGTGATCAAGCAAGGGGGCACGAGACGCGGGGCTAACATGGGAATCCTGCGCGTGGATCATCCGGACATTCTCGATTTCATCCAGATCAAGCAGGACCCGAAGGAGCTCACGAATTTCAATATCTCGGTCGGGATCACCGACGCCTTCATGCGCGCGCTGGCGCAGCGCAAGGACTATGCCCTCGTCAACCCGCGGACCGGGCGTGCGGTCGGCCGCCTGAAAGCGGAAGCAGTCTTTGACCGTCTCGCGGAAGCCGCGTGGCAATCAGGAGAGCCGGGCGTGATCTTTCTGGACACGATCAACGCCGGCAACCCGACCCCGCACGTCGGCCGGATCGAGGCGACGAATCCCTGTGCGGAACAACCCCTGCTTCCCTATGAATCCTGCACGCTCGGCTCCATCAACCTGGCGCACTTTGTGACCGGCGCGGCCGGATCACGGACCCGCGTCAAGAAGCCCTCCATCGATTTCGACCGCCTCGCTGAGACGATCCCGACGGCGGTGCGCTTCCTGGACAACGTGATCGACATGAACCACTACCCCCTGCCCGACATCGAGGCTATCACGAAAGACAACCGCAAGATCGGCCTGGGCGTCATGGGCTTCGCCGACTTGCTGATCCGGTTGCAAATTTCCTATGACAGCGACGAGGCGCTGGCCACGGGCGAACAGGTGATGCGCTTCGTGTGGGAGCAGGCCCGCGCCGCCTCGGCGGACCTGGCCCGCGAGCGCGGCCTGTTTCCGAATTTCAAAGGCAGCCGCCTCGAATCCGAAGGACATCGCCTCCGCAACGCCACCGTCACCACGATCGCGCCGACCGGGACGCTCAGCATCATTGCGGACTGCTCACCCGGCATCGAACCCCTCTACGGCGTCAGCTTCATTCGGACGGTGATGGAGGATGTTCGCCTGGTTGCGGTGCACCCGGAGTTCGAGCGCCGCGCCCGTGCCGCCGGCATCTACTCCAAGCGCCTCCTTGAGCGGGTCGCCGCCAACGAGTCCATCCAGGGCCTCTCGGAGATTCCCTGGGGGCTGCGGCGCCTGTTCGTCACCGCTCATGACGTCTCGCCGGAGCACCACGTCCGGATGCAGGCGGCCTTTCAAAAGTACAGCGACAGCGGCGTGTCCAAGACGATCAACCTGCCGCGCACCGCCACCAAGGCCGAGGTCGCATCGGCTTTCCTCCTGGCCTACCGCTTGGGCTGCAAGGGCATCACGGTCTTTCGCACGGGCAGCCGCGAGAAGCAGGTGCTGTCGTGCGCGAACGTCCAATACTGCTAGGCTAGAGGCAAGTGGCAAGCGGCTAGAGGTATTAAGAAGAATCTTCCCCCTAGCCTCTCGCCCCTCGCCACTAGCCCACGGAGAAAAATGATCCGACAGCCAGCCGTTGCCGGCCAGTTCTATAGCGCGTCCCCCGACACCCTGGCCGCCGACGTCACCCGTTACCTCGGTGCGGCGGCACCCCCCCAGCCGGCCATCGCCCTCGTGAGTCCCCATGCGGGGCTGATGTACTCCGGCCATGTGGCCGGAGCGGTCTACGCCGAAGTCTCCATCACCTCCACCGTGATCCTGATCGGCCCCAACCACAGCGGCATTGGCCCCCCCTTGTCCCTGTACCCCAACGGCACCTGGATGATCCCGGGCGGCGCCGTGCAGGTGGATCACGACTTGGCTTCAGCCATCCTTGCCGAGTTTCCACGGGCCGAAGCCGACACCTCCGCACATCTCCGCGAACATTGCCTGGAGGTGCAATTGCCGTTTCTCCACCGGCTTTGCCCGGACCTTCATATCGTCCCGATCGTGCTCGGCCACATGCCCGAAACGGTCTATGAGGAATTCGGCCTGTGTCTGGCCCGGATCATCAGGGACCGCGCGAACCGACAGACCGGTGAAGCCTGGCCCCTGCTGGTGGCCAGCACCGACCTGACCCACTACGAACCGGACTCGATCGTCCGGGCAAAGGATCATCATGCAATCGACGCCGTTCAACGTCTGGACCCGGCCGGTCTGAGCACCGCCGTCCGGCAACATCGAATCACCATGTGCGGATTTGGAGCCACCCTGACCGTCCTCCACGCAGCCCGCGCGTTGGGTGCCCGCCGCGGATCATTGGTCCGTTACGCCACCTCCGGCGACATCACCGGCGAGCACGACCAGGTCGTCGGCTACGCCGGCCTCACCATCGCCTGACAAGCGACGCTCAGCCGACTCGCCATCGATTAAGCCGGTTATTTTGCTCGGACTGTTTGACAGGTTTCCCCAGCGATGGTATGTACGTCACCCCAGAAGCCGATCCACCGCCCGACAACCGACAAGGGAAAAGAGCACGGGCGGCAAAGTAACTATCCGCCCCCACGGAGGGAACCGCCAAGAAGTACTGGAGGGGTTTCTCGGCGGGCGTCAAACTCGATAGAATGATGAAGGGCCCGCCGATCAAACGAAGTTTGGTATGGCGGTTCTAGCAAGCTTATTGATATTTCACTGGAGGCAAAAAACTTCTCCCGGCCCATTTGATCGAAGGGCCGGGTCCTAGCAAGCTTGGTATGGAGGGAGTTCAATGATCAGACAGTCCGGCTTCCCCGCAGCAGTGAGCAGTCTCCCTGCCTGGAGCATCCTGTTCGCCCGTGAACCGGAAGAGGACATGGACCTTGACGAACTTGACGACGAGAACAAAGCCGAGACCGACGACACCGGGTCCCAGCCCGATGAGCCGGAGCCGGACAAATCCTCCCGCCCACGACCCCTGATGTTGGCACTGCTGGCCGTTGTCGCCGTAGGCGGGGGCTACTTGGCGATGAACCCCGATGTGGTGATGGACCTGATGGGCCAAGGAACAGAAGTCGAGCCTCAAGCACCCGTCCCAGCGGCGCCAACGGCGGCTCACCCGGTCCCGCCTTCGCCAAAAGCGATGGCCGCACCGGCTGTACCAGCTCCGCCAGCCTCTCCTGCGCCAGCTATTGCTCCGCCGGGTCCGGTGTCGCCTCAGGCAAAACCTGCTCCGCCTGCCGCCCCGGCTGCTCCTTCGACGCCGCCAGTCCAGACCGCAAAGGCCGGCCCTGTTCCTGTTGCTCCCGCCACCCCTGCCCCTCCCGCTCCGGCAGCTTCCGTTTCCCAGCCGCTGTTCGGCGAAGGCCAGCTCGTGACGGTCGTTCCCGATTCCATGCTCCCAGCCGCAGCTGTTTCGCTCAGCAGCGACGCGGGACGTACCAGACCAGGCCCTCTGGTCAGTCCTACTGCCGTCCTGACCGTGGTGGACGGAGAATTTCGCGGCAATAGCTGGGTCTACGCGGTCCGTACGCCGCAGGGAACGACGGGCTGGATCGCTGAAAAGCAGCTCAAGGCAGCAAAACGCTGACTCTTTCGTTGCACCTGTTCCGTAATTCTAGTCAGCACCACCTCCGCACGGAGCGCTCTGAGGGCGACGCCTGTGCTATAATGGCGCACCGCTTCTCGATCATGAAAAAGTCGTCAGGTCCGAATGCCCCAACGCCGGGGCCCCTCCTGTGAGAGAGAAGGATGCTTCGTGCGATCATTTTCGATTTCGACGGGGTCGTCGCGGACAATGAGCCGATCCACTGCGCCATGTTTCAGCGCGTGCTGGGAGAAATCGGCCTTTTCATGTCCAAGGAGGAATATTACGCCGACTATCTGGGATACGACGATAAAGGCTGCTTTGCCGCCTTTCTGACCGCCCATGACCGGCCTTTCTCCCAAGCCACCATCGATGAGCTGGTCGCCCGCAAGGCGCTGGCCTACCTCGACCACATCAAGCAGCATCTCGTGATTTGCCCCGGCATCCGGGAGTTGGTCCGGGAGGCAGCGGGACAGTACCGTCTCGCGATCGCCTCCGGGGCTCTCCGGCACGAGATCGAGTTCGTCCTGGAGCAGGCCGGCATCCGGAAAGAGTTCGAGCACGTCACCAGCGCCGAAGATATCACCCGTGGGAAGCCGGACCCGGAGAGCTATCTCCATGCTCTGGCGGGGCTCAACCGGCTGAGGCCGGCAGGACAGCCGGCTCTCAAAGCGGAGGACTGTCTGGTGATCGAAGACTCGATCCCCGGCATCCGCGCCGGCCATGCCGCCGGCATGAAGGTGCTGGCCGTGGCCAACACTCACCCGATCCAGGATCTGCACGAAGCGGAAGCCGCCACATCCTCGCTCGTCGACATCAACCTCCCAGCACTGGCCGACAGACTGTGGGGTGACGGCAAAGGGGCCCGCGGTCAATGAGGATCTGCTCTCTGTTACCCGGTGCAACAGAAGTCGTCGCCGCTCTGGGATTGGCCGATGACCTCGTGGGGATCAGCCACGAATGCGACTATCCTCCTGACGTGCGGCACAAACCGGTGTTGGTGCGCGCGGCCATTGACGCGGAGCGGACCGTGAGCCCCGAGATCGACCGTCAGGTGCGGGAGACGCTGCACAACGGCCGCCCCCTCTATCAACTCGACGAGACCCTGTTCAGCCGCACGCAGCCGGACCTGGTCATCACCCAGGACTTGTGCAATGTCTGCGCCGTCACGCCCGGCCAACTGCAACAGACCCTCAGCCAGTTGGCGAAGGAGCCCAGGCTTCTGACCTTAAACCCCATGAGTCTCGAGGATATCCTGACCGACGTGGAACGGATCGGCGCGGCGACCGGGCGAAAACCGCAGGCAGACGCGCTGGTCTCGCAACTGCGGACACGGCTGCAAACCATCCATGAGCGGATCGCCGCAGCGCAGGAGCGCCCGAAAGTCGCCTGCCTCGAATGGCTTGACCCGCTCTACGCACCGGGCCACTGGGTGCCGGAGATGGTCGCCTGGGCCGGCGGCCGCAACCTGCTCGGCAGGGCCGGTGTGCCGTCCGAGCCGATTCTGTGGGAGGCGGTGCTCGCGGCTCAGCCTGACGTGTTGATCTTGATGCCGTGCGGGTTCTCGGCCGCTCGCACCTTGCGGGAGCTGGAACAGATCGACTTCCAGGCCCGTCGGCCCGGCTGGAGCACGCTCCCGGCGGTCCGGAACGGTCGGGTCTTCGCCGTAGACTCCGCTTCCTACTTCAGTCGACCGGGCCCGCGTCTCGTAGAAGGTGTGGCCATCTTGGCAACCCTGTGCCACCCTTCCATCTTCGGCCACGATGTCCCGACGGGAGCGCGGCGCGTCCCTTTCACCAAGCCCCATGCTTCCTGACCATGACTCTCTCCGAAGCGCAGGCCTATTGCACGACCGTCACCAAGCAGAGCGGCAGCAATTTCTACTATTCTTTTCTGTTCCTTCCGCGGGCCCGCCGCGACGCCATGGACACCGTCTATGCCTTCTGCCGGGAGGTGGACAGCGCGGTGGACGACGCCCCGGCCGGCAGCAATCCGCACGAGACGCTGCAGCAGTGGCGCCGCGAGCTGGCGGCGGTCTATGACGGCTCTCCGACTTTTCCGGTCACAATCAGCCTGGCGGAACATGTGCGCCGTCTGGAGATCCCCCGGGACTATTTCGAAGAACTGCTCGCCGGCGTCGAGATGGACCTGACGACCACGCGCTACGCCACCTTCGAAGAGCTGTACCGCTATTGCTACCGCGTCGCCTCGGTGGTAGGGCTGATCTGTCTGAAAATCTTCGGCACCACGTCGCCGCTGGCGCAGGACTACGCCGTCAACCTGGGCGTCGCCTTCCAGCTCACCAATATTTTACGAGACCTCGGCGCCGACGCGGACCGCGACCGCATCTACCTGCCGCAGGAAGATCTTGCCCGCTTCGGCTACCGGGAAGAGGCATTGCTCGCAAGAACCTACAGTCCGCAATTCTTTGACCTGATGCAGTTCGAGTCGAACCGGGCGCGCCGGTTCTATGACAAGGCGCGGAGTCTGTCGGATCAATTGCCGCCCGGAGATCGCCGCGCTCTGACCGTCGCGGAAATCATGCGCGGCGTGTATGGCCGCATCCTGGACCGCATCGACGCATCCAAGTATCGGGTCTTCGGCCCTCGCATCAGTCTGGCACCGTCCTATCGTATCGCGATCGCGGCCGGGGTCTGGCTTCGATCGTTTTTTCTCTGATGGATCGAGCACCAGGTGAGTCCTGAGACCTCCATGACCATGAGACGCAAGGTTCTGATCATCGGCGGAGGCCCCGCCGGCCTGACCGCCGCGCTCCGGCTGAGGGCCCTGGGCCATGCCGTGACGTTGCTGGAACAGGGAAGCGAACTGGGGGGACGGCTCATCCATGCCGACGCCGACACCATTCCCCCGGTGCTCATGGGTTGCCAGCAGGCGACCCTCTCGTTGCTCAAGACCCTTGGGACCGGCCGGCACGGGCGCTTTTCGCCCCGGTTGCGGCTCGAATTCATCCTGCCCGACGGCCGCGCCGTTCCGTTCCGCCGCCTCTGGGCGCCCGCTCCGCTCCAGGCTCTCCTGAGCCTGGCGGCCTTCGGCGGATTGCCGTTCCGGGACCGCTGGCGCCTCCTGACCTTCATCGAGCGAACTTGGGAGGGCGATCCTCCGTTGGTTCCGGATCTCGAGAGCCGCACCGCCGATGACTGGCTGGCCGGGAGCGGCCAATCGGGGACCGCGCGCGATCACGTCTGGAACCCCTTGGCTCGATTTCTGGTCGGAGACGATCTCACGACGGTCTCGGCATCGAGCCTGCTTGGCCAGCTCGTCCGCTGTTTCCTGTCCTCCAGACGCCATAGCCGCTTCGCGATCCCGGACTGCGGCGCCCGCCCGCTCCTGCTCTCGCCGGCTCGCGAACAACTCTTGCAATCCGGCGCCCTCATCCGCCTGGAGACGGCCGTGGACCAGATTCGCTGTGAAGCCCAGCGGGTCAACGGGGTCCAACTCCGTACCGGAGAAGTCCTGACGGCGGACTGGTATCTGGCGGCGCTTCCGCCCCGCCAATTGACGCGGGCGCTGCCGGAGCGGGCCCTGACTCGGTTTACCTACTTCCAACAGATCACGCAGTTGACCGATGTCCCGGCCCTGACGATCCATCTCTGGATGGAACAACCGTTGCGGAACCCCCGCTTGCTGCTGCTCGCCGAACGGACCTTTCACTGGATCATCGGCCGGCCCGATCCGGAGTCTCCCCACAGGCGGAGCCACCTGTCGCTCATCGCCACCGGCAGGGCGGACTTACTGGCGCGGCCTGATCAGGAGCTTCTCGAACTGGCTTTGGGCGAAATCAGCTACGCCTTTCCTTCCGCGGCCGCCGCCACGGCCAAGGACTACCGGATCGTCAGACAACCCCGGGCGTTCCTCTCGGTTGGACCGGGGACGGCCGCCCTGCGCCC